>DQVM01000108.1 GCA_015661775.1 Candidatus Caldarchaeum subterraneum
ATGGTAAGGAAGAGCATGTTCTTTAGTGGGAAGCTAAAACGGGCGAAGCAGTATGCAGTAATAGAGGCTGTGAAGATTGGAATCAGGGTTGACGGCACAGCTATTAGAAGCGAGTTAATCATATGCCTGCTTATTGGAACCTGTTCGTTGGTCCAGGCGTTGATATAGTTTTCAGGTGTCAGGTTCGTGTTTTGGAAGTTCCACCAGCCGCTGAGTATCTCGCTTAATGGCCTTATAGACGCCATAAAAATACCCATGAAGGGTATAATCCATAAAGAAGCTATGGCCCACGCGAGTACGTGTATCAATATGGTGGAGATTCTCATCTTCTCACCATGGCGCGTACTAGGTAGATTGAGAACGCCAGTATTATCACGGTGAATATCGTAGCTATGGCCGCTGCTATCCCCCATTTATAGAAAACGAAGCCCTGTTCATACATCATGTAAGCCATAACGTTTGTAGCTCCCCCAGGCCCGCCTCGTGTAGCTATGTATACTATGTCGAATATCTTTAGAACCCAGATTAGCGTCATGGTTACAACCACTATTGTTGCGGGTTTCAGCATGGGTAGTGTTATGTGCCAGAATGTCTTAAGGGGGGAGGCTCCGTCGACCTCTGCTGCGTCATATAGGTCTTTTGGTATTCCCTCAAGCCCTGCTGAATAGACTACTACCGCGAAGCCTGTCCATATCCATATGCTCCCTATTATGAGGGCTGGGAGGGCTGTGTCTGGGTATGCTGTCCAGCTTCTTATCGGGAATGAGAGCTCCGTCATCCCCAAGCTGGTGAAAATCCCGTTAAGAGCCCTTAGGAGGCCGTTTATAACGCCTGCGTCGGAGTCGAACATGAAGAGCAGCATTATGCCAACGACTATCTGGGGTATGACCATACCTAGGAATATGATTGACTTGATTATGTAAGAACCCTTAACACGCTTTAGCAGTACAGCCAGCAGAAGCCCCAAAATAGTGGTTGTGGGTACGTGAATCAATATCCAGATTACGTTGTTTATGAATGCTCTGTGGAATTGCGTGTTGCCGAGTAGTTTGAAGTAGTTGTCCAGTCCTGTGAATGATTCTATCCTTACAACCTTCCACTTGAAGAGGCTTATGTAAAAATTATACAGCATAGGATAAATGACGAAGAGGCTTAGGAATATCATAGATGGGAGTAGAAAAATAATAATGGTTGTTTTACTTGTTCTCACGGCTTTTACCCTATTACCTCAGATGCTTTCTGCTCAAGCTCCTCTAATACGCTGTCAAGCGCATCGGGGTTTGCCCAAAGCTCCTTGAGCTTGTCCCAGAAGAGGAGCTGGAACTCGGATGGAGTCGAATCGTCTAGGTCAGGTAGAACCGATAGGGTCTCCAGCATATTCACTATATTCCTATCAGCGGCGTCGTAGACGTCTTTAGGTACGTCTTTATTTGTCGCTAGGAATCCCTTCAGCTTAACCATTATTGTCTGAGACTCGGCGCCAGCTAAGAATTCTAAAAGCTTCCTAGCCGCTTCCTTGTTCTTGGCGAACTTGGGTATGAAAGCCCAGTCACCGCCTGCAACTATTCCACTCGTCTCTGGGAAAGCGAAGACATCATAGTCGACGCCAGGTCTATAGCCTCTCTCCTGTAGCATCAGGTTTATCCAGTTGCCCATGAAGTATATACCGACCTTCCTCTCCATTAGCCTATCTATCTGGATTGTCCATTCGCGTGCCTCGTCAAAATACCCGTCTTTCAGCAGTTGTTGTATTCTTCCGAATATTTCCTTCACCTGAGGGTCTGTCCAGGCTACTTCGTGGTTTATCAGCTTCAGCTGAAGCTCAGGGCCTCCAAGTCCTATTATAAACGCCTCCACTAGGTCTGAGAGCGGCCAGCCAACTCCGTTGCCGCTGGCTATTGGGGTTATTCCAGCTGCCTTGAGGGTGTCTAACACGTTTATGAATTCATCCCATGTGGTGGGTGGCTTGAGGCCCAGCTCGTCGAAGACTTGTTTATTATACCAGAATCCGGGCTTTGCCCATGCTTTGAAAGGCACAGCATAAAATCTACCGTTCTCTGAGACTACATCCAGATATGCCGATGGGAACTTATCCATGCCAACCCTATTAACTATATCAGTAACATCCTCCAAGAGGCCTGCAGCCCCCAGCTCGTCTTTTATCCAAGTAGGCCATGGAGCTATTATCACATCAGCTTCAGAAGTCCCCGCAGCAAGCTGGGTGGTAACCACATCCCTAAGCTCCGGCTGGGATATGTAGTTTATCTTTATGCCCGTCTCCATGGAGAAGGCTCCTAGAGCCATTCTGAAGTTTTCCTCCTCCACGCCGCTCCATAGGGCGTAGACTGTCAGCTCCTGAACCTCACCCGGAGCTTGGACGGTTTGAGTTACGGTCTTTGTTACTGTTGTAGCCATTCCACCTGCCTCAACGGTCTGCGTTACGGTTATAGTCTCGGCAGCGGGGGTTAGCGAGACGCCTGCGAAATATCCTCCTATAATCCCCACAACGAGGAGTGCAACAGCCAGTAGCCCCGCCGTTGTGGATTTCATCTGCGCAGCTTCTCCTTTCTTCATAGTGTGTTCATACTAAATACCGGGGTTGCGGGATATAATTTTTCAATAATAACTTTAGGTAGTAAATTAACTACGCCAGATATAAGTAGAGGCTTCCCGTCTTATCGTTTTTCTCAAACTTAAACGAGACTATCCTCCCGAATCCGTCTAGGGATATCTCGTTACGGCCCTTTTTTAGCATATATCTTTCCGTGTCTGCCCCATCCTGCGGAGTTGATAGGTCGTATTCCCTGATTATCATCCTATTGTCGCTGCTTAACGTTATGACGGCGCGTTTTTTGAGGTAGCCGGTTAAAGGTATCCCGCCCAGCTGCTCGTTGTTTACTATCTGTTTTGCTACGGTTAATGATATTGGTGGAGGGTTTCTATTTATTATGTCGTGGGGGAGCTTGAGTATCTGCTTAAAACAGTAATCTATACGCGTGGAGGTTTGTGTATTTTCTGACGAGGCTGTTGCCAATAATATTGAATCTGGGGTTGCTGCAAGCCCTGTTATCCTCCCGCTTGCGTGTATTATCTTCGTATATGAGTCATCTATGAAGAGCAGTATACCTGATGCGGAGGCCGCTGGGGTGGGGGAGTTCTCTATATCTGACTTTGTTACAGGAACCAGCAGACCGCCTCCGAAGTTCACCGCCTTAACCCTTCTACAAAGGGAATAGCGTGCAACCCCCTCTCCTGTAGCGAAGAGCCGTATGAAAACGCTGTCTGGATTCCAGTTGTATGTTCCTGTTGGGTCTCCTACGAAGATGCCGTCATCAACGAAGGCGTATAGCTTGTTTCTGAGAGGCGATAAAGCTACTATAGATTTACCTTCAGGAGGGGAGCCGTCAGCCGACGCTACAGTGTCGTATCTGGTGATTCTCGCTTCCTTGTTTTCCATGTCGAATATCTGCAGCGAGGGTGCTGGAACTGTAAAACCTGGGGGGCAGAATACCCCTGCTATTAACTGGTCTAGGAAGAAAGTTCCTCTTAGAACAGGGGTTGATGATAGCCTTACTACTCTTCTCCCTTCTCTATCCAAGGTATATACCCCATGCCCAAAATGTCCATCGCCTCTGAAGAGAATCAGGGAGTCTTCTACCGGGTTGTATAGTATGTCCGATACCTCAGCGCTCCAGCTATCCTCCAGCCCAGGCCCATCTTTATACATGAGACTAACCTCCATATCTCGTAGGTCTATCCTATGTAGATGGGAATACTTGTGGTGGAATGTTATTTTCCTTTTGGCCACGTCGTAGTGAGCGGGGGCGTGAACCCATCCCCCGAAGAATAGCGTGTCATCCACCCCAGCTGCCGCTCCGTATGTATCACCCCCGCTTCTCGGCGGCTCTCCAATAAGCTCATACCTATACTCCTTAACCCTCCCTTTATGGTATATTATGGTAAGTGCGTCAAATGCGACGGTATAGAGCAGGGCTCCTTTATGGTAATGAAGGCCGTATATTCCTCCGCTGCTCCACTCAGGTGCATAGCTTGGGTAATATGGCCCCATGTAAGGTATGTCTAGGGGGTTCAAAACATGCACCTACGGATACCTACCGTAAATGGCGGTAAATTATACATTACATACTACTTGATTGTTGTAGTATGGAAGGGTTAAGCAATATCAAGAAGCTCTGATGACTGACGCGGTGGTGTTATAGATTCTATGACTATGTTCTCGGCTTCTATATCCTCTGTTACCGCGTCATACCCCCCTACACTATAACGCTTCCCCTCAGGCGTCCTTACTGTGAAATAAACTGTATCAGAGTCTTCAGCGAATACATCCTCAACCCAACCCCTCACAGTAAGCTCACTACCGCTCCGCGTATCTACACCAGACACACGAACCATTATCCCACTATCACCTCTAGATCTTAGTCTGGTCAATTCATATACGAACATCCTGTGGGAGAAGAGTTTATTTTCTAAACGTACTGCTTGGGAGAATATTTGGTTTGACCTACACCATTCGGAATAGAAGCGGTGGGTGAAGAAGGCCGGCATCTCCACACCTGTGAAGAAATATGCATAGTTTTGTCTTTCTCCACTGCTTAAGGTTGATCTAGGTATGTATATCGTCTGTGTGCAATCTGAGGCGACCAGCATGAACCTACCTAACGAGTTGCTCCTCAGCTCACGGACTCCCCCCTCCATGAAGGCATTTACCAACCCATGCCGCAGGTCTGGGAATGTTATAGCATATACCCGTACTCCTGAGCCGGCTTTCTCTACAACATCATCCACAAGCCGTACCATGTAGTTACTGCTCATGAGTATGCAAAGCTCATGTGAGGTTCTGCTAATGACACTCTTAATTAATTTGAAGATGTTCCGCGGCTCTCTGATAACCTCTACCGCAGGCTGTTCACGGTATCTCCGGGAGTTTGTATAGATTTCTTTAAGGGTGTTTTTGAGTATGTCCAGCGACGCCATTATAGATTCTATCTTCTCCTCCATTACATGTGCTGGGTTCTTCACATAGTATAGTTTCGGCCTTCCGTGTCTCCATCCTATGAACCCCTTCTTCTTAAGGTTTGTCAGCAGGCTGTATAGATGAGGCTGCTGGATGTTTAGGAGCCTCATCAGAGTGTGGGCAGATGCCTCGCCGAGTTGGAGGAGGGAGAGGTATAGCTCGGCCTCCTTACGGGTGAGGCCCAGTATAGCTAGAGCTTCATAACCTTTCAAACCACCATCCACACGCGGAGGCGCCTCCACATCCTTCTCCATCGCTTATCACATAAATAAGACAGCACGATAATAGTTAAAGTCTATCACGGCGATGGCGGGGCTTTAAAAGATTTTCTACCACAACAACTCGGCTCCTCATTATATGCATGGCTAGTTAAGCTATGGTGCTGGCTTCAGTATGGTACTTAACATTACGCAGCAGTTAAGCAGCTTAGCTGATGAAGAGTTTAGAATAGGAGCTAGCCGGTCTATGTAAGCCATTCTAAAACCAGCTTGTCTAACAATACGCTAACCGTAAGTAAGAGGCTCTTAAATTCATAACCCAACTATATGTGAAGCGGTCATAGCGCAGTGTAACGCACATCGTAGTAAATGATGGCCGTTGACTATTAGACAGGTGGACATTAAGAAGTAAGGACGTGGAAAGCCTAGCGAGAAATTTAATAAATCCCGGGGGTCTTTCTTCTCTTTAATAATATCTATTAGGTTTTTTATTCCCTTTTTAATTAGCTCCGATACGGTTGAGGGTGATTTATTGAGAATAGCTGCTACATCCCTTATACTCGCCTTTGATGGGCTTTCAAAATAGCCTAGGCTATGGGCTGTGAAGAGCGTGAGCATCTGATTAGTGGTCATTTTCCTCCTACGCAGCACGTTAGACGACACCCGCCTTACAGAAATTAACTTATAGTTTACGCCTAGCTCATCTAACCTACTGTAAAACTTATCCAACGAACTCTCGGTACATATTATGGTTGTGATGCTATGATTGCTGAAAACACTACATTTAACCACATGTATATGTAAGGACGAGTATATCTTGTAGAATGGGCATGAAGAGGGGGTTTGAACCCCAACGGTGATATGGCCATTTCTAAGACGAATGAAATGACGGCTATCAGACATAGGGTTAAGGCATTCAAGCGGCCCTTTCCCATCCCTAACCAGCTTGAGCGCAGTACATTCCTTCTCAGCATGAGGAAGAGACTTTAGGTCAAGTAAAACACTAACCTCAAGAACCCTCTCTCCCATCCTAAAACCAGTATATTATGCAAAACTTATAAGAATTTAATAATTACTCTAAAAATAGATAGTTAATAATAGAGATACCGCAGCTAAAGCTCAGCTTATTCAACAAGTATTGGGGAAGTAGTTTAGACAAAATAATAGTAGGTTAATGGCCGCAGCCGCAGGTGTTGTCTTTGTCCGTTGAGCCTCCTTGTATCACTGGGATTTGCTTCATGCCTCCGAAGCCGGCTGTTTTGGTTGATGCTGTTATAACTGGCTGTTCTCTCTTTGTTGGTAGTTTTCGTTTGTAGAAGTCGTCCTTTAGTTTCCTGCCGGTTTTCTTCTCCCATTCTTCTATCGGTATGCCGTACTGGGCCTGTATCCTGTCTCTGTACCACTCTGGGATGACGTTGAAGGCGCAGAAGGGTATTATCCGCATGTCGGGTGTTAGATAATGTATGTCGCATCTTCTTAGCCGCTCTTCGTCGTGGTTGTATTTGTCCATGAAGTGCATCATGCCTAGGAACATGCTCCTTAGATGCCATTTCCCTACGCTGCTGTAGTCATGTTTTATCATTATATCATATAGCATTCTCTTTAGGTTCATTCCTGTTGGTTGTTTCTTCTCGTTTATGAACTTGCTAATGTTTAAGAGCACTTTCATAGCTACCCACCACCTGTTCTTCCCAGACTCTATCTCCTCTGCCTTATCCTGTAGGTATTTAATCAACCCCTCTACGTCTACGAAGTTTGTTATCGGTATCATCTTATCGCCGTCTTTGAATACATATGTC
>DQVM01000076.1 GCA_015661775.1 Candidatus Caldarchaeum subterraneum
ATAAACTCCAAGAGTCAACGGGTATGGTGATTTAGTTATGTATCTCTGCATGTTTCGGGTAGCTAGTGGGGATACTTGTATAAGATGGGGAGAGGTATTGTTGATGGATAGCATCTTCTTTGCTATAGTATTCGTTATCCATCCGCTGTAGTTTGTCAGGGTTATTGGATTAGATACTCTAATTCGGTACTTGAAGCGTAGCAGCAACGGCCTATTACCGGCTCTCTCTAAGATAGCTGGCCTGAAGTTATTTAACCCATCCATTATTATATCATAGAATAGTGAATCTCTATCATAAAAGTGTGGAGATTGAGAGGGTTATACGATGATTAGAGAAGGGGATTTATATCCGGCTTGTTGACATGATAGGCTTATCAGAAAAATAAATAAACATTTACTGTGTTTTATTGTTTTAGGTATAATGGGCGTATACCACTTAGCCGGTTTAGGCACTTCACCCGGTGCAGTATCCTCACCATTAACAATAATTTACTTACTTCTGAAAGCTGCTGAGGATGGTGATGATAGAGCAAGGGAATTCTTCAAACACTCCGGGGAGCAGGGGCAAGAACTAAAAGGTGCTCCAGAGTATCTGATTTTGTTTACCAGCGAGCAGATACTAAATGAGCAGGCAAAATCCCAGCAGGAGATAAGGAGTAAAATTTTTCCTAACAAAAAATTCGGTACTTCACCATTAAAAGTTCTGGTAAACTATCTGAAGAACTTGACGGATAAACTGGAGCTGGATAACATATACAACAACCTCTGGATAAAAGGAATATACGCAATAAAGGTTGAATACATGGATTTTCAGGACTGCTATCGGAAGATTAATACTGTGTTAAACGCGTGTAGGGATAAGGAGTGTTGGGTGAACGTTCAGGCGGGTTCTAACCAAATAACCTCCTCACTAGCAATCTCAGCCTCCATAAACCTAGTTGCGGGAAAATACTACTATGTAAAGCAGACTGATACAAGATATCTAGACCCACCCAACCTAACTCCATCAGTATTAAACACTCCTAGGAAATACGTCAATGAAATACTAAACTCATGGGGAGAGTTAACCATATTCGGCCTAGGAATTAATAGGATAATAGAGGATGTTGAACAACTCTTTAAAAATAAAGAAAAGGTGAATCGCTCAGAAATAAGAAATATACTCGACGAGCATGGGTTAAGCGGGGTAGCCCTAAACAAGCTGAGGCCATACCTAATCATGGAAGGGGAGACGGTGAGTAAATCGGAGAGATTCAACGAACTAAAATACCTAGTAGAGACAAAGATATCCGGCATCAACAACGTATCTGAGATGCAGAGGAAAATGAAAGAACATGGAATGCTCTATGAGATAGGCCCTGAGACTGGCGAAGTGGAGAGCTAGTTTTAGAAGCTATTCATATCCTAGGGGTATCTATAAATCCTATGCTCCTGCTTAGAATATTCAATACGCGTATTTTCCTCTGTTCTTATTCTGGGACTTGAGGTTTAGGTTAGTAGGTTTTCGTGTAGGGTTAGCCTGCCTTCGTCGTTTTCTGCTATCAGCTGGTGTTTCTTTAGGGTTGATATCGCTTGCTTGAACGGGCCGCTATCTTTTGAGTATCTGAGCTGGGCCGCTATCTCCGCTCTTGTAAACTGTAGAGGATGTTTTTCAGCAAGCAACTTAAGTATTCTGCCTTCGCATGTTCTTCCTATCTTCCTAATCCAATCCTCCACCAGCTCCATGTTAGGCTTGGAGCCTGCTTTAGTTCTTTGAAAAGCCTGTATGGCCTGGTTTCTGCGTGTATCTTGGAGGGCTGCTGTAAGCTCCGCCAGTCTCCTGTCAAGCACATTAGCCAGTTTTTCTATTGCTTGGGCCAGTTTAGCAACTTCACTGGCTTCTGCTTCTTGCTGGTTTTCGTTTAGCTGTTCCATACTTCTCCCTCCTCCTTTATAACCGTGTGAGTGAATTCTTTTTAGTTTTCCCTGACCGGGGTTTTCTATATAGTGTATTTTGGTCAATATATAAAAAATTGTTAATGTATATATTATCAGGTTAATCCAGTCCGTTGAATGGGATGAGAAGGAATAAAGCCCTTTCGTCAACCACCGTAGCTGCGTCGCTGTTGGTTTTGACGGTGGGGTTTATCTCTGGTTATATGTTAGCTACCTCCCTCTCGCAGGGTCAGGTAGTTACTATTACTGTAACTGCCCAGACACCTGACGGCTTTACCGTAACACCCCAAGAGCTTAGGGGGGATATCATAATAGACGGCTCCAGCACGGTGTATCCCATAACCGAGGCGGTGGCTGAGGCGTTTATGGAGCTGTTCCCTGATGTTAGCGTAACTGTTGGTATTTCAGGTACGGGGGGAGGGTTTAAACGCTTCGTAACAGGCGAGAGTGACGTAAACGACGCTTCAAGGAGGATAGAGGAGCTGGAGATGGAGATAGCGAGGGAAAACGGCGTTGAGTGGATTGAGATCCCCATAGCTATAGATGGGTTGACCGTTGCTGTTAACATGGCTAACGACTGGGTGGATTGCCTCACTATTGAGGAGCTTAAAGCTATATGGGAGCCGGGTAGCGGGGTGAGGAGGTGGAGTGATGTTAGGCCTGAGTGGCCTGATGCTGAGATAAGGCTCTACGGCCCCGGACCAGACTCCGGGACATTTGACTTCTTCACAGCTAAGGTTGTAGGCAGGGAGAAGGCTAGTAGAACAGATTACGTAGCCAGCGAAGATGATAATGTGCTGGTCGCTGGATTGGAGGCTGAGAAATACGCATTAGGCTATTTCGGATACGCATACTACGTTGAGAATAGAGATAGGATAAGAGCAGTCCCAATAAACGCAGACGGCGAATGCGTAGAGCCGAGCGACGAGACGATAAAGAGCTTCCAGTATCCTCTCTCCAGGCCCATCTTCATATACGTTAACAAGGAGTATTTTGAGCAGAAACCCCACCTGCAGAGGTTCGTCTATTTTTATTTAGAAAAAGCTGAAGGGTTTGTTGAGCAGGTAGGCTACACGCCGTTCTCAGAGCTATACTACAGGAGGGCCGTGGCATTAATCAAGGAGGGTGTGTACGACAGGTTACTGGATATAGCTTTAATACCGTAGCCTATGACAGCCTCCGGGAGTTTCGTGGAGGCGGGAGTATATGCAGGTTCCTAGGGCTGAGAAGATTGTGGGCTCAGTCCTTCTGGCGGCCTCCCTCCTAACGATAATAGCATTAATACTGATAATAGAGACCCTAGTCTACGAGTCCCTTTTCTTCTTCTCCAGAGTCTCTATCTTCGAGTTTCTCTTCGGCGTGGAGTGGACGGTTTTGTTTCTTGATAAGAAGTTCGGCGTTGTTCCTCTTTTAGCGGGTACGTTTCTTACCTCCTCCATAGCTATTCTGCTGGCTTCAACGATAGGGCTTGGCTCCGCTGTTTACTTAAGCGAATACGCCTCTCCTAGGGTGCGTTCAGTAGTTAAGCCGCTTCTTGAGATATTGGCTGGTATACCTACCGTGGTCTACGGCTACTTCGCCATATACACTATAACGCCGCTTCTGAAGTCTAGTGTTTTCCCTGACATTAGTTTCTACAACGCGTTATCGGCTGGAATAGCTATGGGGGTTATGATAATTCCTACGGTAGCGTCGTTGAGCGAGGACTCTTTATACGCCGTCCCTGAGACGTTAAAACACGCAGCCTACTCCCTAGGTGCTAAGAAGATACAGGTAGTCTTTAGGGTCGTCATACCAGCGGCCCTCTCCGGTATCGTGGCTTCGTTCATTCTTGGGCTAGCGCGGGCGGTTGGGGAGACGATGATAGTAGCAATAGCTGCTGGTTTCAGGCCCGTCCTCACCCTAAACCCACTAGAAGCTATACAAACCATGACCGCTTTCATAGCTCAGGTATCTACAGGCGAGGCGCCTCACGGGACGGTGGAGTACCAGTCTATATTTGCTGTTGGCCTCTATCTTTTCACGTTGGTTATGCTGCTTAACCTGATTGGGAACTACGTCGTCAGACGCTGGGGGGTTAGGGTATCATGAGCCGCGTATTCTTAATGCTGGATAAAATTATTCACTATATTCTTCTTTTTGGAATCTCAATAGGCGTTCTTATGCTTTCCCTGCTGCTGGTTACTGTGGTTACCGACGGATGGGGGAGGCTGTCTCTCGGGTTTCTCACCAATCCGCCGTCGGCTAACCCCGATAAGGCTGGGATAGCCCCTGCTTTCTGGGGCTCTGTCTGGGTTGTGGGGCTGGCCGCTTTAATATCCCTCCCCCTAGGCATAGCTACTGCGCTTTACTTGACTGAATTCTCCCGCCACGAGAGGCTGAATAAGATAATCTACTTTAACATAACCAACCTGGCGGGCGTCCCCTCGGTGGTCTACGGCCTGGTGGGGTTGAGTTTCCTAACCTACACCTTAGGCTTGGGCCGTTCAGTTATAGCGGGGGCTATTACCCTAGCCTTCCTAATCCTCCCAGTGATAATCGTAGCGTCTATAGAGGCGATAAAGGCCGTGCCTGAGCTGCATAAGCTTGGAGCATACGCGTTAGGCGCCAACAAGCTGCAGGTGATAGCGCGTGTCATTCTCCCCCAATCTCTTCCGGGGGCGTTGACTGGGGGGATACTGGCTGTCTCAAGGGCGTTGGGCGAGGCTGCTCCCCTCCTAGTCATAAGCGGCCTTCTATTCACTAGAAAAACCCCAGCAGGCCTGTTAGACCAGTTTACAGTCCTCCCCCTGCAGATCTTCAACTGGGTAAGCAGGCCTCAAACGGCGTTCAGGGAATTATCGGCGGCAGCTATAATAGTTCTCCTAATACTATTACTTTTGATGAACATGTCGGCTGTTATCCTGAGGAACAGGCTGCAGAGACGGGTGGTTGAGTAGATGACCAGCAAAATAGAGGAGATTGACACATACTATAATATAGGATACGTTATTACTACACTAGACCTATCTGTGAAATATGGAGGAAGATACGCTATTAAGGATATTAACATCAACATACCCCGCAACAGCATAACAGCCATAATAGGCCCCAGCGGCAGCGGCAAGACCACCTTCCTACGCTGCCTAAATAGGATGAACGACCTGATAAGTAAAGCTAAGGTGGAGGGGAGGGTTCTCTTCAACGGCAAGAACATCTACGACCCTGACGTAGACCCTTATCAGATAAGGGCTAGGATAGGGATGGTTTTCCAGAAGCCCAACCCCTTCCCCAAGAGCATATTCGAGAACGTAGCATTCGGCCTGAGGATAAACGGTGTTAAGAACAGGGAGGAGATTGAGAGACGGGTGAAGCACGCCCTCACCCAAGCCGCTTTATGGGACGAGGTTAAAGACAGGCTAAACCACAACGCCTACGAGCTTTCAGGAGGGCAGCAGCAGAGGCTATGCATAGCAAGGGCATTAGCCGTAGAGCCTGAGGTCCTGCTGATGGACGAGCCGGCTGCATCTCTAGACCCTATAGCAACAGCACGTATAGAGGAGCTGATGATACGCCTAAAAGAAAGATACACGATAATAATCGTAACCCACAACATGCAGCAGGCCGCTAGGGTAGCTGACTACACCGCCGTTATGATGCCCGACGAGGATGGAGTGGGCAAATTAGTCGAATTCGGAACAACGAGGGAGATATTCACGAATCCCAAGAGTAAGAAGACTGAGGATTACGTAAGAGGTAGGATAGGGTGATTGGTGTGAGGCTCCTCGACATAGGTATAGAGAGGCTTTCTAACATGATACTCGACATGGCGCAGATAAGCGAGAAAGCGGTTGAGATAGCTGTGGAGAGTTATGTTGAGGGTGTGGATAAGAGGGAGGAGGTCTTCAACCTCTCCCAGCAGCTCAGATGGTATCAAGACGAGGTGGCGGAGCTGGCTGTCGAGATAATAGCACGATACCAACCCGTAGCAAGCGACCTACGGTTCATACGCTCATGCATGGAGATATCCTACGGATTCTCCCGCTTCGGTAGGTACGCATACGACATAACCCAAGTCCAGACAACCTTCGGCAGCCTAAAAGAATGCGATACAGCGAAAATCCAACAAGTAGGAGAAACAGTAAAAGAGATGATACGCCTAAGCGTAAAAGCCTTCAAAGAAAGAAACGTAGAGCTAGCCAATCAACTTGAGAAAATGGACGACGAAGTAGACAACGCATACGTAGAGCATGTAAGTAGAGCGTTAAACGACCAGAGAACCAGCAAAAGATGCGACATGGCTACAACGCTAATCCTGAGATACTTAGAGAGAATAGCTGACCACGCAACCTACATAGGGGAGTCGGTCCACTACATAGTAACAGGCGAGAGAACACCAAGAAAATAAGATGAAACGAAACTATGCTTTGAAACTAGGAAAAGACCGCCTAAGCATCTTTATCCTAGTTATTACATGTAACTCGGCAAGGGGCATAGTATTAGAAAAAGCCCCCGCGCCGCTTAGTAGGCTTATAGCTGCAGTATTATTCCCATAAGCCTCCTCTATGCTTAAATAATTTGGTTAATGCTGTGATGAACGTCGGTGTAATGTATGAGTAGCGATTCCTACTATGAGGAGTTTTCTGCTAAGACCAGGGGATCGGCTGAGCTTTACGGCAAGGCGGTAAACTTAACTCCTTATGGGGTGCATAGTAATTGGCGTATCTTCGAGCCTTATCCGTTGTTTATGAAGCGCGGAAGGGGGTCTAGGATTTGGGATGTGGATGGCAACGAGTATATCGACTATAACATGGCCTTCGGCGCTCTTGGGATTGGGCATTCGCATCCTGTTTTGGTTGAGGAGATGAAGAGGGTTATAGAGGATGGGACTATCTTCGGCTTTGAGGCTGAGAACTCCGTTAAGGTTGCTGAGGTACTTACAAGTAGGTATGGTTATGATATGGTGCGGTTCTCCACCACCGGGTTGGAGGCCACCCTCCTAGCTGTAAGGCTTGCTAGGGCCTTCACAGGCAGGAAGAAGATTCTAAAGTTCGAAGGCTGTTTCCACGGGACGCATGAGCCTCTAATGGTAAGCGTGAAGCCCAGCGTATATAGAGCAGGCCATGTAAAGACCCCCAACCCTGTTCCAGCAAGCCTAGGAATGCCTGAGGAGTTCACCAATCTAGTTATAGCAGCGCCTTACGGCGACCTAGAGGCTACTGAGAAGATTATGCAGAGACAAGGTAACGAGGTGGCTGGGATTATATTGGAGCCTATAGCTATGAACATGGGAGTGGTCATACCCAGCCTAGGTTTCCTACGGGGGTTAAGAGACCTAGCCGACGAGTATAACTGCGTCCTGATATTCGACGAGGTTAAGACGAGTGGAAAGTTCTACAGGGGTGTTCAGGAGTGGTGTGGGGTGAGGGGTGATATAATGGTTGTAGCCAAGTCGATAGCAGGAGGCTACCCCTTCTCAGCCGTCTTATCCAGAAGGGAGATATTCGAGGTCGTAGGCCCCAACAAAACAGCCCACGGAGGAACTTTCAACTCCAACCCCCTCTCAGTAACAGCATCATACATAACCCTAACCAAGATACTCACGGAGGAGAACCTTAAACACTCCCAGCAGCTAAGCAGAGAACTAGCGAAGGGATACGATGATATACTAAGCGACGCTGGGCTGGAGTATAACATATCCCACATAGCAACAAGCGGCACGATATACTTCACCAGTAGAAAAATAAACAACTGGAGGGAATTTGTCAAGTACAACAACTTCGGCAGGTGGTATGCATGGGTTATGGCTATGCTGAGAAGAGGAATAATACCACAGGCTCTTGGCTACGATGAGCAGTGGACGGTCTCAATCCAACATAGCAGGGAGGATATCGACAAGACGCTTGAAGCCATGAAAGAGGCGGTTAAGGAAATTAAAGACATTTCCAAACAACTTGCAGTAGAGGAGGTTCTCTAGCTTATCATCTCTTAAAATATTTATGAAAACCCCATCCTTACTGGGTTGGAGAGAATGGAAGCCGAGGTTGAGATTGAGAAGGTGAAAAAGAGCTTCGGCCCTATTAAGGCTCTGAAAGAAGTGTCTCTAACTATTAGGAAGAACGAGTTCTTCTCACTCCTCGGCCCAAGCGGCTGCGGTAAGACGACGCTCCTGAGAATCATAGCTGGCCTTGAGTTCCCCGACGAGGGGGTAGTAAGGCTCGGCGGCAGGGTTGTTAACGACGTACCACCCCACAAAAGGGGAGTTGGCCTAGTCTTCCAAGGAACAGCAGTATTCCCCCACATGACAGTTTACGATAACATAGCATTCGGCCTCAAAATGCGGGGATACAAGAAAGACGAGATAGATGAGAAAATACATAAGATGCTTGAGATAATGAACATGCCCTTCGAGATTTACGCCAAGAAAAGAGTTGACCAGCTAAGCGGCGGGGAGAGGCAGAGGGTTGAGATAGCCCGCTCGCTGATTATAGAGCCTAACGTCCTCCTCCTAGACGAGCCTCTGGGGCCGCTTGACCTGAAGATAAGGCAGAAGATGCAGATTGAGCTGAAGCGCCTCCAGAAGCGGGTTGGAACCACCTTCATCTACGTTACCCACGACCAGGGAGAGGCCCTCACCATGTCTGATAGGATAGCAGTTATGCAGAGGGGCGAGGTTCAGCAGGTGGGGACACCTGAGGAGATTTACCTAAGGCCAGCAAACAGGTTTGTAGCTGAATTTATAGGTGAGACGAACCTAATCGAGGGACGGGTAAGCGGCGATAACACCTTCGCAGCAGACGGCCTGCGGTCAGTTATTCTATCCAGCTCCTCGAACCCTGAAAACATTATGGGAGATGCGGTTCTATCTATAAGGCCTGAGAAAATACTAGTAGGAGACGAGAGCGCTGGGTTGGTTAATAGGTTTGAGGGTGTTGTGGAGGAGAAGATTTACATGGGGGCATACGCTGTTCTGAAGGTAAGTATAGATGATAAGATGGCGTTAACTGTTCAGGTTCAGCCTGCCGAGAAGGTTAATGGCATAAGGGTTGGTCAGCGGATTCAAGTAGGCTGGTCGCCTGAAGACGCTACAGTTGTTAAACCAACGTGATATCATGAGCGAGAAGATCTTAGAAAAGATAAGGCACCGACGGAAAGCCCAGCTTCTCCTCATACTATCTCTCCCCCTCGCATTTTACATAATCTACTTCTTAATCCCGTTCATCGCAGCTGTAGGGGTTAGCGTGGGTTTAATCCTGCCTAGGGAGGTGCAGCTCCAGAGAGGGGAGGTAATAACGCTACGCTACTACATGGACGCTATAAACCCGATTTTCCTGAAAGTTCTTGGGAAATCCCTCTACATAGCGGTAGCTACCACGGTTCTCTGCCTAGTTTTAGGATACCCCCTCGCCTACTACGTAGCATTCAAAGGCGGAAGATACAGAAACGTCCTAATACTCTTGGTTATAGTTCCTTTCTGGGTTACCTTCCTCCTGAGAGCATACGCCATGCTCTCGCTCCTCAGCCCTGAGGGTGTTTTAAACAGCTTCTTGATAAACACGGGGATAATCTCAAAGCCCCTTTTCCTGATTTACAACGAGAACGCGGTTCTACTAGGCATGGTATACGGTTATCTGCCTTTCACAGTTCTCCCCCTATATGCTTCGCTGGAGAAGATAAGCAGAGTATACGTAGAGGCTGCTAAAGTTCTCGGAGCAAGCCCAGTAAGAGCATTCCTACACGTAACGCTACCGCTGAGTAAACCCGGCCTAGTCGCTGGAACCCTGCTTACGTTCATACCATCCGCGGGGGAGTTCATAATACCTGAGTTCCTAGGAGGGCCCAACGAGTTCTTCGTAGGTAACATGATATACTCCGCTTTCATAGAGGCCCAGAACTGGAACTGGGGAGCCTCGATAGCTACGATATACATAGCAATAGTCATAGCTGGTATAATGCTCTATCTCAAGTATGTTGGGGAGGAGTTGAGAATATGAGGAGGCTAGGCGACCGGATTCTACTTGCTTACACTATAATGTTGTTCGTCTTCCTATACACGCCTATAGTATCTATGGCGTTGGTGTCCTTCAACTCAGGCCGGGGGATTCTAAAATGGGAGAGCTTTACGCTGGAGTGGTATACCAAAGCCTTGAGCAACGAGAAGATTCTTAACGCTCTGTTCAACAGCGCTTGGGTGGCTGTAACCGTTACATTACTAGCTATCGCCATGGCGTTGCTGGCAGCTATAGCTGTTGGACGGTATCAGTTTAGGTTTAAACTGGCCCTTAACACAGGCCTGTTTCTAGCTATAGTGGTACCTGAAATAGTGGAGGCCCTAACGCTTATGCTCTTCTTCCTCTGGATAGGCTCACCGTTCGGAGCATCAACCGTAATAATAGGGCATCTAGTTTGGTTCCCCATAGTATACGTGGTTATAAGAGCCCGTATGGCCGGGATGCCTAGGGTATACGAGGAGGCTGCTAGGGTTCTAGGAGCCAACGAGTTGCAAACCTTTTTCAAGATAACACTCCCCCTCCTACTCCCGGGTATCATAACAGGAGGCCTGCTTATCTTCACATGGTCATGGGACAGCTTCATAAAAACCCAGTTCACACGAGGCCCGGGATTTGAGACTCTCCCAATCTACATATGGAACTCAGTGGGTGCGAGAGGAAGGGGATTATCCCCTGAAGTCAACGCCATAGCTACATTATCGTTGATAATCTCGATAGCTTTGGCTTATCTCTACACTAGGTTCAGAGGAAGATAGGAGGATATTCTCGTATTTTTTAGGGTTAGGCCACCAGTATCTCCTGCCACGCGCGGGTTAGCATCTCACGTTCTTCAGGCGTTCTACCACGCCACGCCTCCAGCTTAGCCATAATCTCAGGCGGCGGGTATATACTCTCGTCGTTCTGCATCTCCTCAGGTAGGAGTTCGAAAGTTATCTTATTAGGCGTCATCAAGCCGTTGTATATCGTGAGCGCAAGCTGTGATGTTGGTTCGAACATGTAGTTTATCCAAGCGTAGGCCGCCTCTATGTTCTTAGCAGACTTGGGGATGATCATGCAGTCAGTCCATATCTCGCATCCCTCCTTCGGCACTATATACTCTACGTTATTCTCAGAGCTCTGGTAAACCCATGTCTCGCTGATCCAGAAACGCCCCTCGTCAAGCCCCGGCTGGTACTCTGAAGCAGCTGCATAAGCTGCTAGGAAGGGCTTCTGCTGTATCATAACCTCCTTAGCTGCTTCTATGTTTTCTGGCGAAAGGTCGTTTATCGACTTCCCCAACACTCCTTTTATCACGTTGGGTATCGTCTCTACACCCCCGGGTATCATGGTGGCTGTCTTCACGCCATCCTTGGGGCTGTATTTTGGTAGGAAGTAATCAAAGTCGAAGAGAGAGTCCAACCAGCCTGTAGGCCAGTCTTCCTCCGCTATCTTATCCATTCTAAATGATATGCCGGAAGTGCCGCTCTGGTATGGTACTGTGAATGTTCTACCGGGGTCGTATGCGGGGTTCTTAAGCTCATCGAAGACGAAGGCTTCGTAGTTGGGGATCTTGCTGTAGTCTAGCTTCGTAACGTACCTATCATAGTCTTCTAACGTTATAGTCCCTCCGGTTATTACGGTTACGTCGTAGGGCATGTTGCCTGTAAGCAGCTTGGCCAGAACCTCGTCGCTGGTTTCGAAGGTGTCGTAGATTATCTTGACGCCTGTCCTCTCCTCGAAGAGGGTTAGCAGCTGCTCCGGGATGTATTCCGACCAGTTGAATATCCTCAGTTCTTTATCCGGTATCTCATACTGGGCCAGCTTCTCCTTTAACTCCTGTATCTCGGCCTCTAGTTTTGATATCGTTTCTCCTGCGAGCTTCTCCGCCTCCTTCTGCTGTTGTTCTGCAAGTTTTTCAAGCTCAGCTCTAGCGGAGTTTAGGCCTGCCATGTAACCGCCCGCCACTCCAGCTATGCCCGCAGCTACCGCAGCTCCAACAACCTTAAAGAAGGAACGCCGGTTTCCGTTCGTCATATTTTATACTTCAGCCCATAGATGGTATATAAGCATTTTAAGAAAAAAGGATCTAGTTTAAAACCTCTTTACGGTCTTCTGTTATTTTTATTCCATGTTTGCCTATTTCGTTGAATAGGTTCTCTGGGTTTATGCATACCTCCGGTGGGACAACCCCTTTTTCCTTAATCTCGCCGTCTGCTATCATTATTGATGCTGTTGAAGAAGGGAGTCCCACGCCTATCTGGGCGCTGCTCATTCTCCACTCAGGCTTGGGGGGTATCGTTATGTCGTAGATTTTTCTTACAGGCTTTCCGAGCCTTTCACCTTCTATTATTACTCGTGTTATCTCCCAATCGTTGGGGGTTACGTCTTCAGGGTATCCTACCCACCCTTTCTTATCTAACATTGTTAGGAGGAATTTCCTAGGGTTTATTTTGGTTGAGTTGATTTCTATATCCTCAGATTCGGCAAACCCTATGTCTGCCAGCATTTTGATGAAGAGCAGGTCTGGGCTTCCTTCCATCCAGTCGCATCTCCTAAGCCCTTTATCTCTGAAGCTCCGTGGGAGCGTGGCTATCTCCGAGTGTATGGTAACGTAGGTATCCATACGCCCTATCGGTTCTGGGAAATCCACGGTCTCGCATCTTGATAAAGCAGGTATGGTCTTCAGCTCTCCATTCTCGTAAATAACCGCGTCCATAACCATCTCATCGAATAAAGTCTGTAGAGACCAAGTAACAACAAACGGCGGAGCACCTTCTGTAAAGTCCCTAGAACCATCCCGTATAAGAACTGAGAACATCTTATCAAGGTAATCAGCAGCGTGCCGTGCTACAACATTCGTTACACCCGGCTGAGCTCCCATACCTATGACCGCCACCAACCCAGCTGACTTGAAGAGTTTATCCAGCTCAAGCTGCTTTAGCGTAACGTGATATAAACCCCCATGATCCACGTAGTTAACCCTGGCCTTTAACGCAGCCTGCATAACTGGTATATTGAAGTAATACTGCACCGCGTTTATGACTACGTCAAAACCTCTTAGAAGCTCTGCGGTCTTCTCAACATCTGTAACGTCAACTTGAGCAAACGTTAGTTTTCCGCTCTTTATTTTCTTAGCTACCCTATCTAGGGCTTTCCTGTTTATATCTCCTACGAGTATTTCGGAGACCTTCTTGTTTTCAACTAGGTTTCTTACAGCGGCTTGGCCTGTTAACCCTGCTCCTCCTAGAACAGCTATACGCAAACCCTACACCAAGCCGGTTAATTTTAAGGTGTATTCTATAAAACTTTCCTCATACTTGGTGGATTAAGGTTTATAGCAACTCTGCAGCGATGGATAGGTGGGTGTTAACAAGAGGTATGCAACGTAGCGATTCTGCTGAGATGAAAATTGTGGGTAAGCATGTTTATGCCAACCTCTACGACTGCGACCCTTGGGTTATAGATGACGAGGAGAGGCTGGTGGGAATTGTCAAAAGAACAGCCGAGATAACCAACTCAAAGCTTATTCAAGTTCTCTCATGGAGGTTTGGCGGAGAAAAAGGCGGAGTATCTGCAATAGCCTTGATAAACGAAAGCCACATAGCAATACATACATGGAAAGCCTACAACTACGCGACAGTGGATATCTACACCTGCGGAACCCACACAGACCCAGAAAAAGGTTTAGAATACATAATCTCACAGCTTAAACCCGTAAAAACAGTAAAACACGCGATAAACAGGTCTCTAACATAAAACACCTAAAAGACAGAGAATAAAGATGTGTGGAACATAGATAACGTGTTATAGGCTTAAAAGGGTTTGAAGAGAGAGTATTATCCACGCATATTGCTTCTAGAAGAGATAAATACAAGCTTTAGAATCTAGAGTATAGCGGCTGAATGGCCTGATGTAAGGGCCATGGCCGTTTATTGACGTGGGGCTGGGAGGCTGTTAGAGGAGGATTCCAATTCGGATAAAATCAACAACCTCTACTCTCGGTCTTTCTGGCTTCCGTTAGTAGATGCAGTATCGTCTAGAGGTGAGTATAGTCTTTGAAGATACTAGTTCTTGGTGTTGGAGCTGTAGGTGAGGTAATAGTTAAGCACCTCACCGATAATGGTAGGATATCACTTACCGTGGCCGATGTAGACGAGGCTAGACTCCGTAGGATAAAACGTAAGGTAAAAGAGAGGAAGCTAAGAACTGAGAAGATAAACATGGGCGATGCTGAGAGGCTTGAAGAGATTATCAAGGACCATGAACTGCTGGTTAACGCAGCTACACCCGACATAAACCTGATGCTGATGAACTCCTGCTTAAAACACGGCGTTAACTACATAGACCTAGCCAGCGATGAGATAGATGAACAACTCTCTTTAGATAGGAAATACAAGAGCAAAGAGATAATGGCTATAATCTGCCTAGGCGAAGACCCCGGTCTTTCAAACATCTACGCCAGATACGCAGCTGACAGGCTGGATAAAGTTCATGAGATAAAGATAAGGGATGGCGAGGTTTCAAAAAGCAGGAAATACCCCCTGGTGGCTTTATTCTCCCCCGAGGTATTCTTCGACGAGATTCTATCACCCTCCTACATATACGTTGATGGACGTTATAAGAAACTATCTCCGTTCAGCGGGTATGAGCTGTATGAGTTTCCAGAGCCTTTAGGTAGGCAGCCAGTTTACTCAGTGGCCCATGAGGAGGTCTTCACACTACCTAAGTTCATCAAGAAGGGGGTTAGGTATGTTGACTTCAAGCTGTCGTTATCGGATGAGCTTATACAAGCTATAAAGCTCCTTAGGCGTATAGGCTTGTTGAGGGCCCGTAAGGTTCCTGTGAAGGGTACGAAAGTGGCTCCGAAGGATGTCTTCTTCGCTCTCATGCCCAAGCCATCTGAGGTTTCTAGGTATATAGAGGGGCATGCGGCGTTGGTTGTGGAGGTTACTGGAGAGTCGGAGAAGAGGGAGGTAACCTACACGATGTACACGTTGATGAGCCACGAGGAGGCGTATAGGATGTTCAGAGCCAACGCAACAGCATACCTAACAGGTACTGTCCCTGCCGTTATAGCAGGAATGATAGCTAAGGGCAAGATAGAGGGCGAGGGCGTTATGGTCCCTGAACAGCTTGAGCCTGAGCCTA
The DNA here is from genome assembly GCA_015661775.1 of Candidatus Caldarchaeum subterraneum. GTDB lineage: Archaea > Thermoproteota > Nitrososphaeria_A > Caldarchaeales > Caldarchaeaceae > SZUA-1515. Next base: position 15,054 of record DQVM01000076.1, read on the forward strand.
TAATAGAGGAGATAGCTGAGAAGAAGATAGTAAGCTACTTAGAAACCTCTGAAGAAGGCGTGATGCCCATGGCAGAATAGCCAAAAAGCATCCCATTTCTTCAGATAAGCTCCAAAAAGACCCCATTCATCATCTATACCGATAAGAAAAGCCCAGACGCCTTCTATCGTCAAAAACATGATTTAACGGTTAAACAGACCCTTATCTATTGAGATTCGCGTATTCTGTGCAGAGATTAACGAAGACCCTGTTTGAGATAGATTTTAGAAATGCTAGTTAGTAGGTGTAGTAGTGGTTTAAGACATGAGCACCGAGCTGAGGAAGACAGATTACTACCGGGAGCTTGCCCGTAAGGTTCTTCCAAAGAACTTCTGGACTGAAAAAACCATCACTGCTGACTTCATAGTTGAAAGAGCTTCCGGCTCCTACTTGATAGACGTAGAGGGACGTAAGTTCATAGACCTAACAAGCCAATGGTCTACTAATAATGTGGGGAACGTGCATCCCGCGGTGCTTGAAGCAGCTATAGAGGGGCTTAAGCAGTATGGTTTTCTAATCTATGGATTGAATCTACATAAGCCGGTCTTCGAGCTTGCTCAGGAGCTTCTTAGAATAGCTCCTTCAAAGAAGCTAACCCGCGTGGCCCTTGAGCTCTCCGGGACGGGTGCTGTTGACGCTGCTGTTAAGTTTGCCTTAGGTGTTAAGAAGAGGCCTCATATCATAAGTTTCTTAGGCCAGTACCATGGCTATTATACCGGTACGTTAAACTACAGCCCTGAGAGCGCCGAGGCTAGGCGTTACTACGAGAGCTTCTTAGGAAGCGTCTCTATACTGCTCCCGTATCCCTATGAATACAGAGCCCCCGCCGGTATGTCTGGTGAGGAGTGGGGAGGGTTTATAGTGGATTACATAGAGGATAACATACTCCGTTACCAAGCCGCAGCAGATAGGATAGCCGCGATTCTCTTCGAGCCTATAGCATGTGAGGCCGGTGTCTGGATACCTCCTGACAGCTTCATCCACGGCCTGAGGAAGCTGGCGGATAAATACGGCTGGTTTCTGGTAGCGGATGAGGTTATGACAGGTTTCGGCAGGACAGGGAGGTGGTTTGCGATAGAGCACTGGGGGATAGACGCTGAGCTGGTTCCACTCGGTAAGGGGATATGCGGGGGGATATTCCCCATAGCAGCTGTATACGGAAGCGAGGAGGCTATGGCTAGTGAGGTTATAGACTATGGAACGACATTCGGAGGCCATCCTGCAGGATGCCTAGCGGCGCTGGCTAACATCAAGGTTATGGAGCAGGAGAGGATAGTTGAACGCTCAGCCAAGCTGGGTGAGAAGGCCCTGAAACGAATCAAAGACTGGCCTGAGAGGTATGAGATAGTAGGCGACGTGAGGGGGAGGGGGCTCTTGATAGGCATAGAGTTCGTCAAGGATAAACGCCTCAAGACAAGAAACCCCGAATCCGCCAGAACAGTGTATATAGAGTCTATAAAACGCGGGGTAGTTCCGTTGATGGACAGCGGAGACTGGACGCTTAGAGTACAGCCCCCGTTAACTATAGAGGAGGAGACCCTGATGCATTCTTTCGACGTCATAGAGGAGGCTGTGAAGATTGCTGAGAGAGAATTCAAACAATCCAGTTAGATAATCTCCTCCAACAACCCCTTCCTATGCAGCAGGTAGATAATCAAGCTACCTACTATTACTATTATAGCCGACACCGCGTTCACTATAGGAAGCTTCTTGGGGTATCTTATGCTGCTCCAAACCCATATAGGGAAGGTAAGGTCGGAGCCTATCGTGAAGTAGGTTATGATGAAGTTGTCGAAGGACCAGATGAAGGTGATTAACGCTGCAGCCGCTACTGCTGGGAATATCTGGGGGAGCATTATTTTTCTGAAGACCTGCAGCTGGTCTGCTCCCAAGTCCATGGCGGCTTCGTTTAGTCTTATGTTGTAGGTTAGCAGCCTGGATCCCACTATTATGACTACTACGGGGATGCTGTACGTTAGGTGGCTGAGGACTACGGTTAGGAAGGAGAGCTCCATACCTACGGTTATGTAGAATATCAGGGAGGCTACTCCTATTAAGAGCCATGGGATTACAAAGGGAACCGCCATGAACATTATGAAGACATCCTTTTTCCTGCCTCGCAGCGATGCGAAGGTGAAGGCTGCTGGGAGGCCGAGCACCATAGCTGCAGCGGTTACAATACTAGCTATGATAAGCGAGTTCCCTAGGCTTCTGAAGAGAAACTCCTCCTCAAACATTGCCATATACCATCTTAGGCTAAACCCTGCGAAGGGGAAGCTGAAGAAGGCCTTAGCATGGAAGGAGAACAGGATTAGAAGAAATATGGGGAGGTATATTAGTAGGGAGACTACAGAGGCTGTGTAACCGCCTAGCAGCAGCTTGGCTATACTCCAGTTTTTCCTCACGCTCATCTGTAAAGCGCCTCCATTCCGAGTATCTTGACCATTATACCTACTATTATCAGGCTGGTGGCGAGTAGGATAACGCTTGCCGCAGTTGCTAGGGGCCAGTTACCTGCTGCAAGCAGCTGGTTCTCAATCATGTTTCCTATCATATAGCCTGACTTCCCACCCACCAAGGCGGGGATGGCGAATTCGCCCAGAGCGGGTATAAAGACTATGAAGATAGCTGTAAGTATGCCGGGTTTACAAAGCGGTAGGGTTATCTTCAGGAAGGTCTGTAGCCTAGAAGCCCCTAGGTCGTGGGCCGCTTCGTAGAGGCTGCGGGGGATGCTTCTCAGCGATATGTAAAGGGGAATAACTACGTAGGGAAGCCACTCATGCATCGTAACTATTACTATAGCGAACCAGTTGTAGAAGAATATAGGCAGGGGCTTCTCTATAACCCCTACCGCTACTAGGAAGCTGTTTAGAATACCGTTTTCTCCTAGTATTGTACGCCATGCGAAGATGCGTATGAGATAGTTTATCTCGACTGGGATGAGCATGAGTAGTATTATACGGTCTGCGCTTGACCTTACGTACCGGGCTATAAAATATGCTATTGGGAAGCCGACTATCAGGAGCAAGGCCATGGCCACGCCCACTATGAATATTGTGTTCAGGAGAACTCTTGTATAGATGGGTGATGTGAAGAACCTTAGGTAGTTCTCAAGCGTTAAGGCTGGTTCGAACCTGAATAGCTTTAGATACCTCCAGAAGCTGTAGTACATCAGCATAGCAATCGGTATGTAGAAGAGGAGAAGCAGGTAGGTGGTTGATGGAATCCAGTTTATCCATCTTCTTCTCCCAAGCCACGTGAGTAACCCCTTACGGCTGGGCAGCATCCCTTGATACACCTGACAAAGCTACTGCGTTACGTATACGTTGACGTCCTCCGGAGACCAGCTTATATACACTTTATCACCTTGTCTATACCCCATCTGCCTTGAGGTTGTCTGTATCTTTATTCTAGAGCCGTCAGGAAGCTCCAGTTCGTAGGTTGTTAAAACTCCTGAGAAATTAATCTCAGATACTCTTGCTGAGAGCGTGTTTATACAGTCGTTGGGGGTTTTGGTTATCTGGATTTTCTCGGGCCTTATCCCCACCGTTACCCTAGCCCCTGTTTCCGGCCTTCCCTTAACTCTCTGCATAGTAGCCTCAACCTCCCCTACGGGGGTTTCTACTTTGAGAACATCCCCTTTAACTTCTGTTACTCTTCCTTCTAGGAAGTTCATCTCACCTATGAAGCTCGCCACGAATAGGCTGGCTGGGCTGTCGTACACCTCGTCCTTTGTCCCTAGCTGCTGTATCTCTCCCGTGTTTATCACAGCTATCTTGTCTGCTAACGCCATGGCTTCATGCTGGTCATGGGTTACGAAGACCCATGTATTAGCTACTTGTCTCTGGAGTTTCTTCAGCTCAACCCACATGTCCATTCTAAGCTTCATGTCTAACGCCCCTAGTGGTTCGTCCAGTAGGAGAATATCGGGGTGGAGTACTAGGCTTCTCGCCAAGGCTACTCTCTGCCTCTGGCCCCCGCTTATCTTAGCTACGCTCCTATCCAGCAGGTCGTTTATCCTAAGCATCTCAGCAACCTCTTTAACCCGTATCTCCACCTCCCGCCTATCGTATTTCCGAATCTTGAGGCCAAACGCTATGTTCTCGAAGACGTTTAGGTGGGGGAAGAGGGCTAGGTCTTGGAAGACCATGCTGGTGGGCCTGTTATAAGGAGGCTCGTAGGTTACATCCCTCCCGTTTATCAAAACCCTGCCCTTATCAGGCTTTTCTAAACCACTTATTATCCTAAGCAAGGTACTCTTTCCACTACCGCTGGTGCCCAGGATTACAAGTAACTCCCCCTTGTTTACCTCTAGGTTTACGTTCTTCAAAGCGGTTATATGGCCAAAAAATTTATGGATATTCTCCAGTTTAAGACTCATCAATACGCACGCTAGGCAGCTAACACCTCTTCCCATACGCTTATCCATAGGTCGTAGTTGGGTACGGCTTCTTCGAAGACTGCGTTCTGCAGCACCTCAAGAACCTTATCCAGCCCCGCCGCCTCGACGACCTCAGGGTCTATCATCTCCTCAACCACCCGTTTGTTGGTTACCCAGTATCCGAACTCCTCTGGGTCTGCGAAGGCCGTCTGAACGTGGGGTGCTAGGAAGTTGTCCACCAGCTTGTGGGCAGCTACCGGCATTTGGGTTCCCTTAACTATGGAGTTGCCGCACATGAAGATGAACTCCCCCTCTTTAGGCGAGACGTATTTAACTGGAATGCCTTCGCTGGTCAGCTCGTTCACCTCAGGTATCCAGCCTACCGAGATCCATACATCACCTGCTGCCATAAGCTCAGCTGCCTCAACGTCAGGCTCGTCGGAGTACTTCAGCACTAGGGGCTTCTGCTCAATCAGCTTCTCCTTAACCTGCTGCAGCTGCTCCTCATTCAGGTTCCAGGGGTCTTTAAACCCTAGAGCTAGGGCTGCTATGGCTATGCTTATCTTAGGGTCGTCGGGCATTAGTATGTGGCCTGCGAACTCAGGGTCCCAGAGGTCGTTCCAGCTGGTTATCTCACGCTGTATCTTGTCGGTTCTGTACATTATTCCTTCCTGCCCTATGTTGGTGGGTATGAAGTAGACCTCGCCGTCGACCACAACCCCAGGAGCTGCCCAGAGCTCTGGGAACATATCCAGCCAGTTGTCCAGCAGCCTTACGTCTATGGGTTGTATAAGGCCTAGGTCTAGCAGTATCCCGATGTAGTCGCTGCAGGGCGCTATTACGTCGGCCCTAAACCCTGCCTGGAGCTTGGCCACCATCTCGTCCTGGTCTCCGTAGATTGCTGTCTCCAGCTGCACCTGTGGGTACTTCTCTCTGAACGGGTTTAGAAAAGCGTCTGTAGCCTCTTCCTCCCACGTGAAGAGGAGTAGCCTACCCGACTCAACCTCAACTGCGGGGGCTTGAGTAACCGTAGATACTAAGGTGGTGGTTAATGTCTGGGTTACAGTCATGGTTATAACAGCTCCGTCAGCTGCCACGGTCTCTGTTATGGTCTTTATCCTCTCTATTGTGGAGGTTACTGTAACCACGCCTGCACCTGCTCCACCTACGAAGAAGCCTCCGACAGCGCCTACGATAAGCGCAACAATAGTAGCAACAACAAGCACAGGTTTAGACTGACCAGATATACTTCTCTTCATATCTTCAACCTACAAAACCGATGAAAACAACGGTATAATTAAACTTTATTACAAACATAAAGAATCCAACATTCTTTTCTTACTTTATTCCGACTCTAAATTAAGAAATTAAGGTGTTATTCCGTTATTTTCATCCTATTTCGATGGATTTTCCTATTTTACACCCTCTTTACCCCGGTTTACTCTAGTAGTGTGATGCCTATTCCTTTTCTTATCCTGTAGCTTTCAAGCAGATAGACCACCACCGAGCCTATGATTATTATCAGGGAGGAGGCGGCGGTTATTACAGGTACTTGCGTCGGATGCCTAAGAGAGCCCCATAGCCATATTGGGAAGGTCTGCTCAGTTCCTATAGTGAAGAAGGTTATGATGAAGTTGTCGAAGGACCAGATGAAGGTGATTAACGCTGCCACCGCTATTGCTGGGTATGTCAGCGGCAGAGTTACGTTGATGAATGTTCTCATCCGGTCAGCGCCTAAGTCCATGCTGGCTTTCTCGTAATTGGGGTTTAGACTCAATACGCGGGCTGCTACGATTAATATAACCAACGGGATGCTGTAAATAATATGACTCAGGGATACCGTCAGCAGGGAAAGCTGCAGGCCTAACGTTCTGAAGAAAACCAGAGATATAACACCTATAACAAGCCAAGGTACTAGGAAGGGCAGTAGGACAAAACCCACGAAGGGGGTATTCCTCCGCAGCCTTACGAACGAAAAAGCAGCCGGCACCCCAACCAGCAGCGCCCCCGACGTGGTCATAGCAGCCACTATCATGGAGTTGACTATACTCTCGAAGAACTCCATGTTGCTCAGCACCTCCTCATACCATTTTGTTGTAAAGCCTTTTAGGGGGAGTAGGAAGTAGATTCCCTCGTTGAAGGAGAAGACCACCACTACAGCTATGGGGAAGTAGATTAACAAAGTTATGACCGTTGCCGTGAAGCCTGCTAGCATAAGCTTTATCTTACTCATAGAGCCTCCTAACTCCCATGTATTTGAAGACTAGGAAAGAAGCTATCAACGTTATTATCAACAGGCTGATGGTAGCTGCTGAGGCGTAGGGCCAGTTACCTACATCCAAGTACTGCCGGGTTATCAAGTTACCCAATAGGAAGGTTTTACCCCCCACCAACGCAGGTATGGCGAACTCTCCCAACATAGGTACGTAGATGAAAAGGAAAGCGACAGCTATACCGGGCATGCTTAGCGGCAGGGTTACTCTAAAGAACGTACTAACCCTGTTGGAGCCCAGGTCCATAGCGGCTTGGTATAGGTTCTGGGGTATGCTTCTGAGCGTTATGTAAAGCGGGAAAACGGCGTATGGGAGGGCGTTATGTACAATAACTATTATTACCGCGTACATGCTGTGGAAGAATATTCTAACCGGCTCGTCTATTATCCCAAGCGTCAGGAGCAGATTGTTTATGAACCCCTGTTCTCCTAGAATGTTACGCCAAGCGAATATACGGATAAGATAGTTCATCTCAAGAGGTATTAGCATTAGCAGTATTATCCTGAGCCCCGTATCACCTTTCAGAACCCTAGCTAGGAAGTAAGCTATAGGATAAGCAACCAGTAACGTAGCTAAAAATGACAAGAACGCAACGACGTTAGTTACTATCATAACGTTCTGCGTAACCCTACTCGTCAAAAACCTAACGTAATTCTCGAGGGTGAAACCTGGTTTAAACTCGTAGAACGGGCCGCCTATCCAGAAGCTGTAAACTATTATAGTTATTATGGGTATGTAGAAGAAGAGGAGGAGATACGCTGTTGTTGGGATTGCGTATATGTGGTATATTGATAGCCGTCGTTTCATGTTTATCTGCACCGTAGTATTATTACGTCTTCAGCACTCCACGCCACCTCTATAGTATCCCCTATGTTTATCGACTCCGTGCTTGTGAAGCGGGCCAGCATCACATACCCGTGCTCAGTTTCGAATTTAACATCCACGAAAGCCCCTTTATACGTAAGGTCTAGAACCTTCCCCTTAGACCTGTTTATCGGCTCCTCCCTCTTAGCCAGTTTTATCTTTTCAGGCCTTATCATGACTTGAATAATCTCTCCCTCACGCAACCCTGGTTTTGAAGGTGCTAGGAGTAGCATACTACCTGTGTCCAGCAGTGTTTTGCCTTCAGCTACTTGGGTTACTCTCGCTTCGAAGAAGTTCGCTTCGCCTAAGAACTCGGCTACGAATCTGCTGCAGGGTTTCTCGTAGATGGTCTTTATATCTCCTACCGCCAGCAGTCTTCCCTCGTTCAGGATGGCAACCCTGTCGGACATGGTCATGGCCTCTTCATGGTCGTGGGTTACGTAGACCCAAGTGGCTTTTAGACTCCTTTGAACCCTGCGGAGCTCTATTTGCATCTCCCGGCGGAGCTTCAGGTCAAGCGGCCCTAGAGGCTCGTCTAGGAGCAGGACCTCAGGCTCCAGTACTAGGCTCCTTGCAAGAGCTACGCGTTGCTGCTGGCCTCCGCTTAGTTGAGTTATCCGTCTGTCTATGAGCTTCTCTATGTGGAGTAGCTCCGCCGCCCATTTCACTCTTCTCCTTATCTCGTCTCGTGGGAACTTTCTCACCTTAAGCCCGTATGCTATGTTCTCGAAGACGTTTAGGTGGGGGAAGAGGGCTAGGTCTTGGAAGACCATGCTGGTGGGGCGTTTGAAGGGTGGGGTGTTGTTTATCACTTGTCCGTTTATTCTAACTTCCCCTTTATCAGGTTCTTCAAATCCTCCTATTATCTTCAGCAGGGTGCTCTTGCCGCTGCCGCTGGGGCCTAGGATTGTAATGAACTCGCCTTTTCTGACAGCTAGGGTGATGTCCCTAAGCGCGGCTACGTTTCCGTAGGTTTTGGTTACGTTAAGCAGTTCGAGGGCTGGGGGTGTTGTCATTCTTCTTAAAGTAGCGACGCCAGTATCTCTTCGTAGATTGCTAGGTATTCGTCTACGTTCTCAGGTTCTAGGAACGGGATGAGCTGGTTCAGAACCTCAGGGCCCACCATGCCGCTCTGCTCTATCTTCTCGGGGGATACTCTTACGAAGGCGTTTTCGTTACTTGGGCCGTATAGCCATTCGTTGGCGTAGAAGAACTGTATCTCCTCTGATATGAAGTGGTCTATATACGCGTGGGCTGCATCCTTGTTCTTGCTGGTCTCCAGTATGCTTAATCCACATAGCCAGCCGAATCCTTTTCCATCAGGTAGGATAAATTGAGCGGGTATACTGGCGTTTCGTAGCCAGTAGGCGTGGGCTGGGCCGCTTCCTACTATCATCCACGCATCCCCTGCTGCGAGAAGCTCCCTTGCTTCGACGTCGCTGTCGTAGAACTTCAGTATGACATCACCATTCTCTATGTAGAAGTCTCTTATTCTCTCTAGGTCGGCCATGGTGAGCTTCCACGGGTCTTCGTAGCCGAGTATCAAAGCGCCTATAGGGATAACAACTAAGGCGTCGTTGGGCATTAACACCCTTCCCTTATACTGTGGGTTGAAGACATCTGCCCAAGACTCTATCTTCTCAACCTTATCCATCCTATATGTTACCCCGCCCTGAACGCCGAAGGCCGTGGGGATTAGATATACATCATCACCTCTCCTTATCTCTGGATACTCCCGTAGAGCTGGGAAGAGGTCATCCCAGTTCTTTAGCCTCCAAGTCTCTATAGGCTCCAGCATGTCTAGGTCTATCAGCCTAGGTAGGAAGTCTATACATGGGCTCACTACGTCAGCCTCGAAACCTCCTCTAAGCTTAGCCAGCATCTCAGGCTGGGAGGTGAATATAGTATTCTCCACCTGCAGCTCTGGGTATTTAGCTTTAAGGGGTTCGAAAACCTCGGGAACTGTGAAGTCCTCCCAGAC
>DQVM01000022.1 GCA_015661775.1 Candidatus Caldarchaeum subterraneum
CGTCATCCCCCTCTCTAAGCCCCTCCACCTCCCGCTCATCGACATCCAGCACTATGGGTATGGACCACGGTATGTCGTTGGATAGCCGCATATTATCTAGGGTTAACTGGTAGTCGTCCTGCGTCATGAACCCCTCTAAGGGGCTGTATACACCGTTGGCTATGTTCTCCACCTCTATAGCCTTCTCAGCTGATATGCTTATCTTAGGCATCTCCTCAGCTTCTCGTCTAAGCCTCTCCAGCCTGCTGTGTTCTGCAGCTCTGTTAACAAGCCTGCCGCCGTGGGGTTTAGCCACCATGGTGAACCAGCTCCTCTACAAGTATCCTAGGGAGCGGAGCCTCTCCTTCACCCTCTCCACATCCTCCTCGCTGTAAGGCTCATGGGCCTTCTCAGCCTCATGCGAGGCTATCAGCTCCCGCATAACGAAGACAACATAATCCTCGACGGAGCTGAATCCCGTGTCTTTTATCATGCCTGCTAGCCTCCTGTGAAGGGTCTTGGGGATGGGTATAAGCACGTTCTTCTCGGCCTTCGGTTTCTTAAGCTCCTCAGCTAGGGCCTTTAGGTTTACCAAGCTTGCTAAAGGTTTCCCGCCTATGTTATCCTCAGCAGCTACCGCGGAGACTATCTGCTCCACCTCCTCCCTTGTGGAGCGTCTTAAGTAATCGCCGGCGAAGAGCTCCAGCTGTACTGTCTTCTCAACGCCGTTAATGTCCTCTACCCTGAACCTGTTACCTCCCAGACTGGCCAAGAATCGCCTGAAGCCGAAAGCCTCAGGGTGTCTAGTGAAATACTCGGAGAACTCCCTCATGCCTTTGAAGGGGGTTATGCTCTCGGCTAGGTTAAGCAGGTCGGTGAGCAGGTCTTCGTAGGAGATATCCCTTACTGAGGCGAGTATCTTGAGCCTTCTCCGGATGTCGTCGGATACCTGTATTGATGTTTTTGTCATAGAAATCACTTGAATTATTGAAGTTATTGGATTTATAGGTTTTATGAGCAACATATAAAACTACCCAAACCAGAAAGACCGTTGAGAAGGAGTATATGGAAGAGAAGCTCATCGTAATAGGCCTAGACAGCGCCCCGCCCTCGCTCCTCCTAGGCAGATTCCTAGACCAGCTCCCAACCATAAAACAGCTATCAAAGGAGGGGATGAGCGGAAGCTTATCCTCATGCCACCCACCCATCACCGTGCCCGCCTGGATGGTTATGATGACCGGCCAAGACCCTGGGAAGCTGGGGATATACGGCTTCAGAAAACGGAAACCCGGAACTTACAACGAGGTACTCCTCCCCTCCTCGCATGACGTTAAAGAGCCGAAGGTCTGGGATATAGCGGCTGAGAAGGGCCTGAGGTCATGCGTAATAGGTATCCCGCCAACCTACCCGCCAAAGCCGATAAACGGCTGCTTAATCACAGACTTCATGACCCCGGGGGTGGATAGAGAGTATACCTACCCACCCCAGCTGAAGCAGGAGATACAGAAACTAATAGGCGAATACATATTCGACGTAACCTTCAGGAAGGAGAACCGCGACGAAGTTCTGCAAGGAATAATCGAGATGACTGAGAAGAGGTTCAAAGTGGCTAAGCACCTGCTCCAGAGCAATAAATTCAACCTCTTCATACTTATGGAAATAGGACTAGACAGGATGCACCACGCCTTCTGGAAATACTTCGACAAGGAGCACCACCTCTACCAGCCGGGGAACAAATACGAAAACACCCTGCTGGAATACTACAAGCTCCTAGATGAGAAGATAGGCGAGCTGCTGGCAGCTGTGAAGGGCGGATACAACGTGCTGATAGTATCAGACCACGGGGCTAAGAGAATGAAAGGAGCCTTCTGCGTCAACCAGTGGATGATGGAGGAAGGCTACCTGAAGCTACGCAAAGAGCCTAAGGTAGTGACTCCGATAGAGAAGGCCGACGTCGACTGGAGCAGGACAAGAGCATGGGGCTGGGGAGGTTACTACGCTAGGATATACATAAACCTAGAAGGACGCGAACCAAACGGCGTGGTGAAGAGAAGCGAGTACGAGAGCTTCAGGGAAGAGCTGGCTGAGTCGCTGAAGAATATACGAGGCCCAAACGGCGAGAGATGGGAAACCAAAGTGTATAAACCTGAGGAGCTCTACGAGGAGATAAACGGAGACCCACCAGACTTAATCGTCTACTTCGACGACCTCTACTGGAGAAGCGCAGGAACAATAGGACACTACGGCAATTACCTCCCTGAGAACGACACAGGCCCAGACGACGCCGTCCACGACTATGATGGAGTATTCATACTCTGGAACAACGAGGGAAATATAGAGCGTAAGAACCTTAACGCCTCAATATACCAGATAACCCCTACTATACTCCAGCTCCTAAGAATAAACCCTGAGAAGCACCATAAAAACCCGCCTCTACCTCTATAGATCCCCACGCCTATAGCCGAAAAGAATGTTAAGTCTCTTAACAGCCTACCTTTACATACTCTGGACTTAGCTTCTCAATCCTCAAGGTAAGAGAAGTAAATTTAAATCTTTTAATCAAGCTCCTAACA
>DQVM01000053.1 GCA_015661775.1 Candidatus Caldarchaeum subterraneum
GAGTTGAGAAATAGGGGATACCACAGGCTGGGTAATGTCTTCATAAAGGCTGAGAACTACGGAGAGCTTATAGAGAACAGGATGCGTGATTTTCTAGGTAAGAAAAAACCTGAGGGAAGGGTTGCAGTCTATAAGCTACTATGGGATCTGGGTAGTTACATAAACAACCAAGCATCATTCCTCTACTGGTGTAGCCGAAATAAAATACCAGTTATCGTTCCCGGTATTGTAGACGGCGCGGTAGGATACCAGCTCTGGCAGTTCAGTCAAAATGAAGATTTTATCTTGGATATTATGCAGGATGAAAAGCTTATGAGTGATCTTATGTGGGAGGCGGAGAAGACAGGTGCTCTTATAATCGGGGGAGGCGTATCTAAACATCACGTCATATGGTGGAGTCAATTCGCCGGAGAGGGGCTGGACTACGCAATATACTTAACAACAGCCGATGAATACGACGGTAGCTTAAGCGGAGCGAGGCCGAAGGAGGCCATTTCATGGAGAAAGATATCGACAAAATCAAGGCACATCTTTGTTAAAGGAGATGCAACTGTAACACTTCCCCTGCTCTACCTCGCCCTGCTCCAGAAATTAAAAATATAGATGGACTTAACTCTCCAGCTCCTCAGGCCTTTCTAGTAGCTGCTTTACTCGTTTTAGAAGCTTAGACGCAGCAACTCCATCCACCAGTCTATGATCAAAGACTAGAGTAAGGTATCCCAGGGCTCTAACCTGTATCGTATTATCATCTGAAGCTATGGGTTTTTTCTCTATCTTACCTAAGGCCAGTATGAATGCTGCAGGTGGGTTTATCACGGGTGTGAAAAAGGTAACATCAAACCCGCCGAGGTTTGAAACTGTGAACGTATGTCCCCTCTGCTCCTGCAGGGTTATCTCACCTCCAGCTCCTCTGCGTTGAAAGTCATCTATTAACTTGGTTATCTCCTCTAAGGTTTTGCTCTGCGCATCTTTCACAACAGGGGCCATTAAACCTTTAGGGGTATCAACGGCAACAGCAACGTTTACAGATTGGTGGTAGGTTATTACGTTGTTTTCAAGTGTTATGTTAAGATCGGGGTTTTCACTTAGGGCTTTTGCAGAGGCTTTAACAGCATAGGCTGTAAACGACGCCCGACTCAACCGCTTATGCTCCAGTAAATTCTCTGCGTTGAACTCAGTCATCAAAGCTACTGGAAGAGCTTCGTGAAAACCCGGGTTTAGTCTTTCGGTTATGGCTTTACGTATCCCTGCAAAAGGTAATTGCTTAGCTTTAGGAGGCTCCAACCGCCTAGCTTCAACAACTCGGAGAACATCCTCCCGTGTTATCCTCCCAGCAGGGCCTGTTCCCTTAACCTCTTTGAGGTTTATCCCATGCTCCCGCGCCAGTTTCTTAGCTGCAGGAGAAGCCAAGATCACTTCTTCCCGCTCGGTTTTTTCAACCTCGGTAGTCTCTTCTGTTTTTATAACCGCTATAGCCTCCCCCACCTTAGCCACTTCCCCGGGTTTCTTCAGGATTTTCTCCAGAACACCTGATTCAGGGGATTCTATCTCAAACGTTGTCTTCTCTCCCTCAACTACCGCCAGCGTCTCTCCTTTTTTCACGGCCTCCCCCTCGTTTTTAAGCCACTCCACTACACGGCCTTCCTCCATCAAAGGGTCTAGACGGGGCATTATAAGCTGCATAATCACTTCACCAGCCCAACTACAGCGTCAACTATCTTACCTGCGTCTACCATGTATAGCCTCTCCAGCTCCGGCGAGAATGGCGTGGGTAGGGGAGGAGAGTTCACCCTCACGATGGGGGCATCAAGATACTCCACTGCATTCTCAGCTACGTATGCAGCTACTTCAGCAGATACTCCGCCTGTCTTCACACTATCTTCAGCTATTACAAGCCTGTTGGTCTTCATCAAAGACTTAACCACAGTCTCATAATCCATAGGCTGTATGGAACGTAAGTCTATAACCTCAACGCTTATTCCATGCTGCTGCTCAAGAATTTCAGCTGCTTTAAGGGCTTCATGAACAACACGAGATACGCTTACCACTGTAACTTCATCACCCCGCTTCTTAACATCAGCCACGCCAAGCGGTATGGTATAATCTTCTTCAGGAACTTCACCTCTTATCCTGTGGTAGAGGGCTCCGGGTTCTATGAAGAGCACCGGGTTATCGTCGCGGATGGATGTTTTCAAAAGCCCTTTAGCATCGTAGGGTGTTGAGGGGAGAACCACTTTAAGGCCAGGCGACTGTAGAAACCATGAGGGGAAGAATTGGCTATGCTGACTACCGTGAACCCGGCCTAGGCTGTATTGGCATCTTACTACTAAAGGTACGGTGAGCTGGCCTCCGCTCATGAAGCGGAGCTTCGCGGCGTGGGTTACCAGCTGATCTAGGGCTATTGTGAGGAAATCCATGTACATTATCTCTGCTACTGGCCTAAGACCTGCTACCGCTGCTCCGACAGCGGCTCCTACTATTGCTGCTTCTGATATTGGTGTATCCCTAACCCTATCTGGGCCGAACTCCTCAAGGAGCCCTTTAGTAACCTTATACACCCCCCCAGCAACTCCAACATCCTCACCCATCACTATTACCCTTTCATCCCGTCTCATCTCCTCTCTAAGAGCCTCGTTAAGAGCTTCTGCAAGAGTAAGCTCACGCATAAAAACCACCTCTCACACATAAACCAACCTAAACATCTCATCAAATCCAAGAACTGGACTGTTCTCAGCAAAGCTAACAGCATCATCTATCTCCATCCTAACACTATCTTCAATCTCGGATAGCCTAGAATCATCTATAATCCCTTTACTTCTCATCTTAAGTATTAGACCCTGTATAGGGTCTCTTCTAAGCCACGCCTCAACTTCCTCTTTAGGTCTGTACCATGCTGTGTCATAAACCCCATGCCCTTTCATACGGTATGTTATGCATTCTATGAACATAGGTTCTTTGTTTTTTCTAGCTGTTTCTGCAGC
>DQVM01000081.1 GCA_015661775.1 Candidatus Caldarchaeum subterraneum
GGCCCTTAGCTGCACAGCCCTAGCGTAGGCTGCGTAGAGCTGGTTGCTTACATCACCGTGGTCCGGTCTTGTCCGTTTCTCAGATATTATCCCAGGGCCCATCAGCCTGCTCAGGCTCATCAAAACGTTAATCGGCGGGTATATCCCCTTCCTGAACAAATCCCTGGACAAGACTATCTGGCCCTCCGTTATGTAGCCCGTCAAGTCGGGTATTGGGTGGGTGATGTCGTCGCTGGGCATGCTTAGGATGGGCATCTGGGTCAAGCTACCCTTCAAGCCCTTAATCCTTCCAGCCCTCTCATAAAGCGAGGCTAGGTCGGTGTACATGTAACCGGGGTAGCCCTTCCTGCCGGGAACCTCCTCCCTAGCGGCGCTTATCTCTCGGAGGGCCTCGCAGTAGTTGGTGATATCAGTTACTATGACCAGCACGTGGTATCCTCTCCTGAAAGCCAGGTACTCGGCCAGCGTCAGGGCTATTCTGGGCGTGATTATCCTCTCTATAGCGGGGTCGTCGGCTAGGTTTAGGAAGAGGGTACTCCTGCTTATAGCCCCGCTCTCCTCTAGGCTTTCCCTGAAGAACCTGGCCTCGTCGTTCTGCACGCCTACCGCTGCGAATATGACGGCGAACTCCTCCTCCCTTCCCGGTACGGTGGCTTGCCTAGCTATCTGGGCCGCCAGCCTGTTGTGTGGAAGACCCGCGCCTGAGAATATCGGCAGCTTCTGACCCCTCACGAGGCTGTTCATCCCGTCTATCGCCGATATCCCCGTTTGGATGAAGTCGGAGGGGTAGTCCCGTCTCTCAGGGTTTATCGGCTCGCCGTTTATGTCGATGAAATCCTCAGCCAAAGGCTCAGGTAAGCCGTCTAAAGGCCTGCCCAAGCCGTCGAAGACCCTGCCCAGCATCTCCGTAGAGACGCCCAGCTCCATGGTCCTGCCTAGGAAACGGGCTTTAGTCCCCTCTATCCCCAGGCCCTGAGTCCCCTCGAAGACCTGAACAACGGCCCTCCCTTCACCGACCTCAAGAACCCTTCCCAGCCTCCTCTCTCCGCCTGCCGTCTCAACCTCCACCAGCTCGTCGTAAGACGCTGTAGCTACACCCTCAACAACCATCAAAGGACCCTTAATCTCGCTTATCGCAGTATATTCAACACCGGAGAAGCTCCTACGCTCAGCCAACACGCATCCCCTGTTGCCTAAACCCTCTTCAGGTAACTATTTTAGTTTAGCCACCCATCCCCTCGGGGGCAACGCCACGCTGCTATTCTTCTCAGCCGTGAAGCCTCTTACCTAGCAGTTAATTATTTAACGTTGCTAAGCATATTAATAAAACGTGAGAGTTGAAGCTTTCTCGGAGCCTGTTGCGAAGCATATGCGGAGGGATTTTCTGGTTCTAGACTCCTCCCTACCTGTCTCTAAGGCTGCTAAAGCTATGCGGGATGTGGGGTATTCCAGTGCCTTGGTGTCTGAGGAGGGTAGGATAACGGGGATAGTTACAGAGAGGGATATTCTGTATAAGGTTGTGGCTGAGGAGAGGGACCCTAGGGAGGTTAAGCTGGGTGATGTAATGTCTAAGCCCCTCATAACGGTATCCCCTGAGACGAAGGTAGCTGAGGCCATTTCTTTGATGACGCGTAAGGGTGTGAGGAGGCTGGCGGTCAAGAAGGATGATGCGATAATAGGCGTGCTGAGCCAGATGACGCTGGTGGGCGACATAGTGGTGAGAGCACCTGTCATGCCTGAGATAGAGCTGGAGAAGGAGGTGAGCTGCCCCTACTGCGGCGCAGTATGCCCCAACACGGAAGAGCTCTCAAAACACATAGACCTAACCCATATCGGAAGAGGGATACTATCAGGAATAACTTAACCTCCTCATTTCTTATCAACTAGATGAAATATAGAGGAGGTTATAGTGGAGAGACCGCTTTTGCAGTAAGCTCGCTGAACTGCCTCTCCACCTCCTGCACAATCTCATCTATCCTATGCAGCTCCTCGTTCCTCACCTCATATTTGGCCCTCATTATCTTGGATATCACCTGTAGGCTTCTTATCTCTTTCAACGGCACGCCTCTATGCAGCGCTTCTTCGGCTAGGTGGTGGAACCTCAGCAGCAGCCGTAGGAGTTTGTATTGTTTCTGCGGCGGGCAGTAGGCGTCTACCTCGTCGTAGGCGTTCTGCTGCAGGAACCCCTCCCTTATCATCCTAGCCGCATCAAGTATAAGCTTCTCCTCGTCAGGCAGGGCCTCTGGGCCGAGGAGCCTAACCAGCTCCATCAGCTCCTCCTCCCTCTGCAGAATCCTATACGTATCATACCTGACGTTCAGCCAGTCGTTGCCTACGTTCTCATGCCACCACCTGCTGACGGTATCTACGTAGGCTGAGTAGCTGGTTATCCAGTTTATGGCCGGGTAGTGTCTGGTGTAGGCTAGGTTGGCGTCGAGGGCCCAGAAGGTCCTGATGAATCGCATCGTATGTGTTGTTACAGGCTCTGTGAAGTCTCCTCCCGGCGGGCTTACTGCACCTACTAGGGTTACGCTCCCTATCCTATCAGGCTTTCCCAATACGGTTACTCTCCCTGCCCTTTCGTAGAACTCAGCCAGCCTACTAGCTAGGTAGCTTGGGTAACCCTCCTCAGCAGGCATCTCCTCCAGCCTCCCGCTTATCTCACGCAGAGCCTCAGCCCATCTGCTGGTTGAGTCGGCTACCAACAGAACGTCATACCCCATGTCCCTGAAGAACTCCGCCATCGTAACGCCTGTGTATATGCTCGCCTCCCTAGCTGCTACCGGCATGTTGCTGGTATTAGCTATGAGCACAGTCCTCTCCATAAGCGGCCTGCCTGTGCTGGGGTCTGTCAGCTCTGGGAACTTGGTGAGAACCTCAGCCTCCTCATTCCCCCTCTCTCCGCACCCTATATGGAAGATAACCTTGGTATCACTCCACTTAGCCAGGGAGTGGAGCGTAACCGTCTTACCAGTCCCGAACGCACCGGGTATACAGCCGGTACCACCCTTAGCCATCGGGAAGTAAGTATCTATAACCCTCATCCCGGTTATCAAAGGCACCTCAGGGTTCAGCCTACCTTTGAAGGGCCTGGCCCTACGTACAGGCCACCTATGGTAGAGCCTAAGCTCCTGCCTCCCCTCCTTAGACTCAACCTCGCCTATCACATCCTCAACTGTATAATCCCCCTCAGGAGCTATCTCAGTCAGCTTACCGGGCTTATAATCTGGGGGAACCATAATCTTGGTCTCTATCAAAGGGGTTTCCTGAACCGTTCCTATTATATCCCCGGGCCCCACCTCATCCCCCTTCTTAACAACGGGCTTGAACCTCCATTTCTTACCTCGGGGGAGGGGCTCCACCTGAACCCCCCGTTTTATGAACCCGCTTCCAGTCGTCTCGGCTATCCTGTCCAACGGCCGCTGGACGCCGTCATATACGCTTCCTATCATCCCGGGGCCTAGGCTTACGGAGAGCGGCAGGCCTGTAGCCACGACAGGTTCACCTGGCTTGAGGCCGCTGGTGTTCTCATAGACCTGTATAAACGCTATATCCCCTGTTAGCTTGATTATCTCGCCTATGAGCCTCTCCTCGCCGACGTAGACCGTCTCATACATCTTAGCGCCCATCATACCGTCAGCCCTAACAGCTGGGCCAGCTACCCAGATAATCCTACCCTTCGGAGGCATAGCTTACCAACGGCAAATCAAGAAGTCAAGCTCAGCTTTAAGTTATTCCCTCCGTTCCAGCTCTCCGCCACTTTTATGGTTTCCATAACGCTTGAAGACTCAGTAAAATCCATCGTCATTTAGGGCATTTCCCCGGTTTTACGTGTGGGTATTTGGGATATAATTTAAGAATTTGCTGAAGCGGTCTTAAGACCGGGCTGTGGACTCGGTGGCGGTTGGGGTTGGATAACCGCC
>DQVM01000164.1 GCA_015661775.1 Candidatus Caldarchaeum subterraneum
TCTAATCTACAAGACCGGGAAGAAACTGGATGAACTGCCGAAAGGAGCTAAGATAGGGACCGGCAGCCTTAGAAGAAAGACCCAGCTCCTCAAGATACGGCCAGACCTGGAGGTCGTTGATATAAGGGGGAACGTTGGGACTAGAATTGAGAAGCTGCGGAGATTAAACCTCGATGCCCTGCTCCTAGCCTACGCGGGGCTTATGCGGCTTGGGTTGCAAGACGTGGTTACCGAGGTTATCGACACGGGCATAATAATTCCGGCAGCGGGTCAGGGGGCTTTAGCTGTTGAGACGCTGAGGGATGATGAGGAGATTATCCAGCTGGTTAAAGTGGTAGAGGACCGGGATACTCGTATAGCTGTAGAGGCTGAGAGGCTTCTTATGGCTAAGATAGGCGGGGGATGCGACATCCCAGCAGCAGCCTACGCTAGGGTTGTTGATAATAGGATAACCGTGGAAGGCATGGTAGCAGATAACCCGCCTAACGGTGAGGTATTCAAGGAGAAGGCAGAAGGCCATGTGAATGATGCTGCAAAAATAGTGGAGATACTGGCCGAGAGACTAGTATCTAAAAAGGTTAAAGCAGCTGGGGTTTAAGCCATGAAAACACAACCCCTCCGTGGGATGAAGATCCTGATTCCACGAACAGAAGAAGACGCTGATTCATCAGCGGAGATTATAAAGAAACTAGGTGGAGAGCCAATCCCAGTAAAGGCCGTTGAAATAGAATATACGGAAGATTTATTTAGATTTTATGAACTCCTCAGGAAAATAAACGAGTATTACTGGGTTGTATTCACAAGCCGTAACGGTGTTAGGATATTCGCGGATAGTATGAGGAAACTGGGTTTGGTTTCCTGTTCCGTTACGTGTAGGATTGCTACCGTAGGCCCGTCAACAACCGCAGAGGCAATAAATAAAGGCCTCTCAGTATCCTTCACCCCATCAAGATACTTGACGGAAACCTTAGCGTATGAATTACCCGAAGTCAAAGGCAGGAGGATACTGCTGATTAGAAGCAGGAATGCAGATGATAAAATGAGGACAATACTCACGCTAAGGGAGGCTTACGTGGATGAGGTAAGGCCATACGAGGTTAAACCAGTCAGCAACATAAACCTGAGATGCGGCTTTGAAGCAGTTATACTAACCAGCCCCTCAGTAGTTGAGGCTATACATAGATCAAGGAAGATAATGGAGGAGATAGGGAAGGGGGCTATAGTTTGCTGTATAGGGCCCGTTACCGCAAGGGCCGCTAGAAAACTGGGTATAAGAACTGACTTGGTGGCTGAAGAACACACCTTCCCAGGCGTTGTTAACGCGCTTGCCGAGTGGGTGGGGAAAGATGCTGGAAACACGTAGACGTGTCAGTAGGTTTAGGAGGCTTAGAAAGAAGCCTGCCATACGGGAGCTGGTGAAAGAGACTACAATAGAGATAAGCTCCCTTGTATATCCCCTGTTTGTTAAAGAGGGGATAGAAGAGCCTGAGCCTATCCCCTCCATGCGGGGTATCTTCAGATATTCAGTCGAAGGAGCTCTAGAGGAGATGGCGGAGGCTAACGAACTTGGGATAAACGCGTTTCTAATCTTCGGGATACCCGCTAGAAAAGACGATATGGGCTCGGGGGCTTATGACAGGAATGGTATAGTCCAGAGGCTCGTTAAAAGGGTTAGAGAAAACATAGGATGGGATGTCATACTAGCAACCGATGTATGCCTCTGCCAATACACAACACACGGCCACTGCGGCGTGGTGGAGAAGAACCACGTTAAAAACGACGAGACACTGGAGCTTCTAGCTTTAACAGCGCTCTCCCACGCTGAGGCAGGGGCTGATATAGTAGCCCCAAGCGCCATGATGGACCATCAGGTAGCTGCTATAAGAGATGCTTTAGATAGGGAAGGGTTTACAGACGTGGCAATAATGAGCTACAGCGCAAAATATGCCTCGGCATTCTACGGCCCGTTTAGAGATGCTGCATACTCAGCGCCAAGGTTCGGGGATAGAAGGTCTTACCAGATGGACTTCAGAAACGCCAGGGAGGCGTTGAAGGAGATTCAAGCCGACATACAGGAAGGGGCTGATATAATAATGGTTAAACCTGCTTTACCGTACCTAGATATAATAGCTCATGCTAGACGTTTATTCAACTACCCGCTGGCCGCCTATAATGTAAGCGGTGAATACGCCATGTTAAAGCTTGCCGCAGAAGCGGGGTTAGTTGATGAACAGCAGGCAGTCAACGAGGTTCTCACCGCGATAAAAAGGGCTGGAGCCGACGTTATAATAACCTACCACGCCAAAGAGCTCGCCAGATGGAGGAAAAGGTGTAGTTAAATGAACAGCTGGAGTTATTCACGGTCGCGAGAATTGTATAAAAAGGCTCAAAAAACCCTAGTGGCGGGGGTTAACAGCCCTGCGAGAGCTTTTAAATCGGTTGAGCATGAGCCTATAGTCATAGCCTCAGCGGATGGGCCATACTTAACTGACGTGGACGGAAATAGGTATGTTGATTTAATCTGCTCATGGGGTGCTCAGATACTGGGGCACTGTAACGAGGCTGTGGTGGCTGCTTTGTCTGAGCAGGTAGGCAAGGGGGTTAGCTACGGGCTGACATCCGAGAAGGAGATAGAACTAGCTGAGATAATAACAAGTGTTTTCCGCTCTGTTGAGAGGATACGTTTCGTAAACTCCGGAACAGAGGCTACGGCAACCGCTATAAGGATTGCGAGGGGATACACGGGGAGGAAGA
>DQVM01000067.1 GCA_015661775.1 Candidatus Caldarchaeum subterraneum
GGCTCACGGCTCCCCCATCCCACGCCTCTCGTTAAGGCATGGGCTACTTCTTTCTCCGTGGGAACATCCCCAAAAAATTAGTTACCAGAATATATTAAAACTTATCTACAGCCCTCCCACCTCCCCTAACTCATCCCCCCACTAAAGTAAGGGGATTTCTTAACAACATATTATAAGGCTTGGAGAGCCTCGTTTTACTCCGTGAAGCTGAGCTACTCCTACGTTGTTATCCTCTTGTGTTTCTTCAGCGTCTTAGGCGCTCATGGGTTCGGCAGGTTCTCCTTCCCCGTACTGCTGGAGGATATGCGAGCCTCCCTAGGTGTTGGCTACTCGTCCATGGGGGTTGTGGAGTTTGGGAGTTTCTTGGGCTATCTTGTTATGGCTGCTTCATCCGGTTTCCTAGCCAGCAGAGTAGGGCATAGAGCCGTTATGGGAATCTCCGGTCTTCTAATGGGCTTAAGCATGATATTAACAGCTTGGGTGAGGAGCGTACCCCAGCTTCTGGCCCTCCGCCTGCTAACCGGCCTAGGAAACGGCGGGTTGTACCTACTTGCGATAACCCTACCCTCCGTATGGCTTCCCGCTAAGGTACGAGGCGTTGGGACTGGGGTTGTGTCCGCTGGTATAGGGATGGGGTTTACGCTATCCGGGCTTCTACTTCCGGTAATCCTAGCGGGTCAGGGATGGAGGGCTGCGTGGCTTTACATGGGGGTTGCTCTAATCTACATAGCTTTGGCTGACTTTATTCTGGTTAGAAACCCTCCCAATCCGGGGAGGGCCCGTAGAGGCATGCTATCCCTCGTGAACAGCAGGATACTATGGGTTATCGGCCTAGTTTACATGGCTTACGGCCTCTCATACATAATCTACCTAACCTACCTCTTCTCATACCTAATAACGGGGCTTGGCCTCAGCAGGATAGAGGCCGGGGGTTTATACTCCATGATAGGGGTCTTGAGCATTCTCAGCGGCATCCTATGGGGCTATCTATCTGATAGGATAGGACGGGTTAAGGCGATGAGCCTGGCATACTCATCCCTAGCCACCTCCTACGCGTTAGTAGGCCTGCTAACCGGCGTAACACCAAGCGTAGCATCAGCCCTAATCTTCGCACTATCCGCGTGGAGCATACCTACGATAGCGATAGTAACAGCAGGCGAGGCCGTGGATGTAGAGCTTAGAGCAGCTGCAGGCAGCTTCGTAACCCTATTCTTCGGCATAGGCCAGGCAATCGGAACACCACTAGGAGGATACATAATAGACGTAGCTGGATTCCAAACCTCATTCACAGCAGCAGCCCTAATAGCAGTATCAGGCGCAGCGGCTGCTCATCTAATAAAAACACCTAGGAACGCTGCGTCTCGTTAAAGTATCTGCCTAACGCAACGCCTCAAGCGGCGGCAGGACGGGGAGTTTATACGACATCCTGATTATTATCGTGTATTTCACGACGCTGGTTCCGGTTATCAGCAGCAGGCCAGCTGTCTGGTTGCTGAAGAGCATAGCAGGGGCTGCAGCTAGGGCAGTGATTAGAAGCCCACCAGCTAGGTATATCACGTTCCCCTCCCTCTTCAGGGCTTGTCTGAAGTATTCCGTTGCCCCCGGCCAGGTGGCGTAGGAAGCCCCTACTGCCAGGACAGAAGCAGCTAGGGCGGTGTTTATCATGTGGAGTTGATTAGCTGCTGGGCTTGCTAAGCCGGTTATCCCAGCCCCCGCTGCTATGCTTAGGGCTATGAACAACGGAGCGGTTGCTGGGGTGTTCCATGCTGGGATTTTCTTCGCAGCTGCTGGCATGAAGCTTTGGCAGACCACATACCCTAGGGCCGAGGCCCACGCTAGGGTTTTGAGCGTCATGCTTGGTAGTATCAGGGTGTCTAACGCCGTGAATAGTATGAAGCCTGATGCGAAGAGGGCCTCACGGGACATCCAGGAGGTCTTTATGTTTCTGACGACTCCTACAGCCCTGCTGGGCCTTCCCGCCTCAGCCATAACGCATAACAGGCCAGCCACAACTAGGGCCGCTGAGAGCTGGGAGAGTAGGTTTAGGCCGCTGGCCTGAACCGGTAACGCTACTATGTATAATCCTCCCCCCGCTCCTCCTAGCAGGAAGTTCCCCAGAGCCAGCCACTCCCATACACGTTGCCTCTCCATATACCTACCCACAGCCACGTATATTCACCACACGTAGTAGATTGAAGGCTCCGTACCCATCTCAGTCAAGAGCCTAAACGCAGGCCTCTCCCTCACAATCCTAGAGACCTCGCTGTCAGGGTCGTCTAAGTCTCCGAAGACCAGCGCCTTAGCTATGCATGAACCAACACATACAGGAGTTGCCTCCGGGTCGACTCCGGGATTAAGGCCCCTGGCCAGCCCCTCATCTATCCTATCCATGCAGAAATCACACTTAGTACATACCCCTATTTTGTCGTTGAGGGGGCTTAGCTGCTCCGGTTTAGTTAACTCGCTGTTGAAGAAGCCCCTCCTCTCTTTTACGAGCCACCTAGCGTCGTAGGGGCATGCGAGTATGCAGTACCCACACCCTATGCATCTGCTGTAGTCTATATAGACTATGCCGTCTTCTCTCTTCTGGGTTGCTGTTGTAGGGCATACGGCTAGGCAAGGCGGTTCTGCGCAGTGCATGCACTGCAGGGGTAGGAAGATTCGTTTTACGTTGGGGTATCTGCCTATCTCTATATCTTTGACGAGCCTCCAGTATATGTTGGGCGGTGTCCCGTTGTCTAGTTTACACGCTATCGTGCATGTCTGGCAGCCTATGCATCTTCTTAGGTCTATGGCCATTCCCCATCTGGTCATCTACCTCACCTTCTCCACCTTCACCTTAACCACATCAGCGCCGCTTCCTGTTCCGTCTGTGGACTCTAGGGTTAGGGGGACCAGCTTGTTCATGTTGGGTGTGTTTATGTCCTTTGCTACCGGTGTTACCCAGTGGCCGAACTGCTGGAGCGCCACTAGGGTGTCTGGCCGTATCCCCTGCCTGAGCAGAACCCTGCCCTTAACCCTCCCTATAGGGGATTCTATCCATATCTCATCCCCCTCCTTAAGGCCCATCCTCCTCCCCACCTCCTCGTTCATCATAACAGCCCTATGCCCCATAACATGCTTAGCCACATCAGCCAATACCGGGACAGCTACGTTAGCCCCCCACGAGTATTGCATGCTCCTGCTGGTTACAAGCCAGAACCTATACTCCTTAGGGTCTTTCCCGAATCTCCTCGGAAGCTCCTCGAAGATTTTAGGCGGGTCATCCCACTCAGGCATGGCTTGGTACTCCTCCAGCTGCCTGTCCCACCACGTTATATTATGCTCATGTAGTCTTCTCCTCAGCTCCACCCCCACCTTCTTTATCCTCTCCTGATACGGGAGCTCGTATCTCAGTTTCTTAGCCACCATCACGGGGTGGAGGTACCAGTTTATCCGTTTGTAGGGGATTAGGAAGAAGCCGTGTCTCTTGAACCACTCCAGTCCATATTCGCATCTTCCGTTGCTGAGCGTCATCGTGGCTGCCCTACATACCCTATCCCATATCTCCTCGGCCTTATACTTCCTCTCTGGGTCTAGGCTGTAGTCATACGTGGGTGTTTTGAGCTTGAAGCCTAGGATTCCCCTGTTTATAGCGGTGTTGTATTCTCTCAGCAGGCCTGTTCTATCCGCCAGCTCCGTAGCTATGTCTGTTAGGTCCATCGTGTTGAAGGGAGGCTCTGCTACAGGCTGCCTTATCGCAACACCTACATACTCCCAGAACTGCTCCTGATAACTCGTTCCACCTACTCTATACAGCTGTATCCCCTCTAGGTCCGTGTTATCAGGCAGCAGGACGTCGGCGAACCAGTTGGTCTCGTCATGCGTGTAGGCGAAGGCCGCTATGAAGGGGAAGTCTTTAAGGCACTCAGCAAGTAGGTTGGTGTCCCAGTGGGATATCATAGGGTTGGTTCTGTATATCATCCATACGTCAGGCGGTGTCGGGGCTGGCCAGTTCTCCGGGGGGTGTTTCATGAAGAGCCAAGGTAGATGCGCCGGCCCTAGGGCCTGGCTCCACGAGGAGTCAAGAACCAGGGGGCTTAGGGTTTTGTAAGCATTCCTAACCCTGGGCCTGGCCTCCCACCTCTCGCTATCGGTGGGGTTTAGACTCTGGGCCATGA
This sequence comes from Candidatus Caldarchaeum subterraneum, assembly GCA_015661775.1. Taxonomy (GTDB): domain Archaea; phylum Thermoproteota; class Nitrososphaeria_A; order Caldarchaeales; family Caldarchaeaceae; genus SZUA-1515. Next base: position 4,161 of record DQVM01000067.1, read on the forward strand.
ACCCGTCCTCACCTACCTTCACGCTCTCCAGCCTATCTAGCATAGGTCTGTTCAGCCTTATCGTAACCCCCAGTATGGAGCCGGGCACCTCCACAGCGCCTACGAGGGACTGCAGGACGGCTCTAGCCCATACAGCCTGGTAAGCCCCCCATCCGTTTGTTACTGTCTTGCCCATCAGTATAGCGACGGGTCTTAAGGGCATCTTTACCCCGTCTACCGTAACCTCAGCCCCCACCATGGCGTTGCTGACGAACTCCCTCGCCAGCCTCCTGATGGTCTTGGGGTTGACGTCGCATACCCCGCCTGCCCACTCGGGGGTGTAGGGTTTAACATGCTCCAGCAGTAGGCTGAACGAGGGTCTTCCGACAACACCCCTATGCTCCGTAACCTCGTTGTCGGGGCCTATCTCAACGGCGTGCTTAATCACGTACTCCCCTTCCAACGCGGGGTTCCGCAGGGATTTGTCGTCGTAAGCCTTAGCCTCCCCCGCTATGGAGTCCCATATCAGGGGCTTCTTTGTTACGGGGTCTCTTAGGTAGTATCCGTTGGGGCCTATTAGGTATGGGCTGTTGGTCCTCCACTTAAGGAAGCCTAAATCACAGACCTCCCTCCAGCTCATCTCATGCAGAACTGAGTGGAGCATGCCGTATAGGAACGCGGCGTCGGTCTTCGGCCTTATGGGTATCCACTCATCAGCCGTAGCCCCCGTCACGCTTAGGTGGGGCTCTATCTGAATCCACTTCATCCCCCTAACCCTAGCCTCCGCGTTCCTCCAAGCGCCGGTAACCCCTCCTGCGGCGTTGTCGTTATGCCCGAAGGAGATGACCAGCCTCGTGTAAGGAGCGTCGTGGGCTATGATGAAGGCCCTGTGCCAATACTCGCCGAAAAGATGCTCCGTGTGGTAGCACTTAACCCCCTGCCCGCTTCCTAGGCTGTAGTCAACAGGCCCCCAGACCGCGAGGAAGACGTTCAGGGTCCCGAAGTAGGCCTGAGGCGTCCCAGCCCCTCCCAGCGTAACGGCCAGCCTGGGATAACCAACGTCATCAACCAACCCCCTCCTCCTAATATCCAGCAGCTTCCCAGCCACTATGTCTAGGGCCTCATCCCACGAGACAGGAACCCACTCAGGGTCCTGGTCCAAGCCCTTACGCCTATTCCCCCTAACCATAGGCTGCTTGACGCGGCGGGGGTTGTACATCTTCTGGATAAGCCCGTAAGCCTTGACGCATACCCTCCCAGCGGCCGGATGCTTATCTACAGCGTCGAAGTTGGGCTCCACAGCGACTGGGACGCCGTCCTTAACCACCACCTTAAGCAGGTCGGGGCCGCATACGCATTGGTAGCAGTAGGTTGGTAGTTTTGTTGGTTGGTTCATGTTGCTGTGGTTTGGTCTTGCTGGTTGGTAATATTTTTTTAAAGTAAATTATAGAAATTTTTTATTATTTTATATAATTATCCTCCCAATACTAAACCCTCCAGCACGCCTAGGGGCAAACGGGGAGAGGACCCTGTTAGCGGCCGCGTCGGCCATGGCTACGCTGTAGCCTGCTATCCTCCTTACATCCCTAGCTATGAAGAGCAGGGTTATGGCATCCTCGAAGTCCCTTACCCTGCGCATAACGTCTATGCTGAGCTTCTCCTCAGCCTCCCTTACATCGCCCATCATCCCCGTAACCGCTATAACCTTCTGGAAATCCCTGTCTATGAAGGCCTCTACCGCCAGCTGCTGCATCACCTGAGCCAGCTCCGAGAGGGAGTTTACCTGGGGGATTAGGTCGTAAGCCTTCATGGTACGGCCCAGCCTGAGTAGGTGCTTTGAGATGTATATGCCGTGGTAGAAGACTCTGTTTAGGTCCCGTGCTAGGAGGGCGTAGGTTATCAGTTCGTTGCTGTCCCTTACTCCGCTGGTGTAGGCTATCTCTGGGTGTACGCTAGCTAGGGAGAGGTGTCTTATCAGCTTGCGGTAGACCCTCAGCATATCCCCCTCCCTATCAACAACCTCGCGGGCCAGTTGTAGGTTATTCTCGTTAAGGGCGTGTATTGAATCCTTGTGGGCGAAGAGAGCTATTTCGTGTATCGTGGTGATTACGTCATCCAGCTTCTCCCTCCCTATATCCGAGATGACGTTGAAGACGATGCTGTTGGAGTCTTCGTGGATTATCTCAACCCCATGCATCTCAAACCTTATCTCCCTTAGTTTCTTCTTTCTATCCGATGAGATGGCGGTGCTGGATTTGACGGTTATTGTGTAAGCTCCCTGCATGTAGTAGGTTAGTATGCAGTACCGTACCGACTTCATATCCCCCAGCTTATCAATCTCAATCACCACATCCTTCCTGATTCTACTAGGGTCGTTTACAGCAAGCCTTAGCGAGCATCCATCCTCTGATGTGAAGAGCCTAGCACCTTTGTTGAGGCCATACTTCTCAACCCACCAACGTGGGAGGGTTACGGTGAAGCTCCCACCCTTAATCTCCTGCAGAACCCGCATACTCGGATGATTCGGGATTATCCTACCCATTCTAGAGCCGGGGCTGTGTGTGAAATGCTTTATAATTTAGGGAAAACACCATTCAAAACACCGCATATATACGGCATGGATTTTCTCTCAATTTCTAGAAATACCAGCAAAACTATAGAATAACGCTTAATTACTATTTTTATCGTTGGGGATGTGATGAGCAAACTAGCTGTAGATAGGAAATACTGGGAGCCGCATATAGAGTTGATGAGGCGGAGGGAGCTGGAGGAGCTACAGCTTAAGCGGCTTCGGTTTATACTACGCTACGTCTATGAGCGAAGCCCGTTTTATAGGCGTAAGTTTAACGAGCTTTACGTTAAGCCGGATGATTTGAAGAAGCTGGAGGACATAAGGAAGTTCCCCTTCACAACCAAGGAGGACCTCAGGAACTACAGCTACCCCTACGGGGGTGATTTCCTCTGCGTCCCTAGGGAGGAGCTTATCTGCTGGCACATGACGTCAGGCACGACGGGAAGGCCTACGATAGGGCCCTACACCTTCAAAGACTACGAGACTTGGATGAACATAATGGCCCGCTGCTTGGTTACGGTAGGCGTCAGGAAGGGGGATATACTGCTGAACCTCTACGGATACGGCCTCTTCACGGGAGGCTTAGGGTTCCACCAGTCATCGCACCTAGTTGGAGCCAGCGTCATACCTTGGGGCGTGGGGAGGACGGAGGCGTTGATTAACCTGATGCGCGACTTCCAGCCCACCGTAATGACAGGCACCCCATCCTACCAGCTCTACATACTAGAGCAGATGCAGAAGCAGGGGATTGAACCCAGAAAGGAGCTTAAGCTACGGATAACAATACCAGGGGCGGAGATGTGGACTGAAGAAACCAGGAGACGGATAGAGGATGGGTATGGTTTGAAGGAGAAAGACGGCGGAGCTAGGAACGTCTACGGGGCTACTGAGATGCTGGGCCCCGGAGCTGGGATTGAATGCGAATACGAGCAGGGTTTCCACTTCTGGACCGACCATATATTCCTAGAGGTTATAGACCCTGAGACCCTAAGCCCCGTAGAACCCGGGGAGCAGGGCGAGATGGTGATAACCACCATGACTAAAGAGGCCATGCCCCTGATAAGATACAGGACGCGGGACATAACGGTACTGGACACAAGCGGATGCGAATGCGGCCGGGAAGCTTTCCCCAGATGCAGATGGATAATAGGTAGGGTGGATGATGTTATACATTATAAAGGGGCTAAGATATGGCCCAGCATGATACATGAAACCCTGCTACGATTCCCAGAGGTTCTGGAGTATCAAATTATCGTGGACAAGTCGCCTGCAGGCGGCCGTTTCACGGTGAGGGTTGAGCTTGACAAGAAGAGGGACAGCACAGCTAAACGTGAACAGATAATAGCCGAGCTTAGGAAGGCGCTTATCTTCGTAACCCCCCACGTGGAATTCGTACCCGAGGGGACGCTCCCAAGGTACGAGGGGAAGGCTAGGAGGATAATTATAAAAGAGGGTTAGGTAATGTCTGCAGAGGAGATAGCTGGAAAGCTGGAGCAGATTCTCAAGGAGCTGCGGCAGGTGAACGAGATGGCTAAGAATTCTAACATCTATGTGGTTGAGAGGGTTTCTAAGCATTTAATAAGCCATGTCCAGACGCTGCTGGAGGGGTTGAAGAGAGACGAGGCCGGATACAGCATCTAACAACCCCCTCCCCCCTTACTGCTGTTTTTTCTTTATCTCCTGCGTCACCTCCTCCCCGGTTCTGTAAACCACCGCTTGGAAGAACGCAACTGGTTTTTCCGGGTTTCGCCTCTTTACCGTCATGTGGTATATCGCCGTTGTCTTGCCTAGGCTTACCTCATGGGCCTCGGCTATAAGCTCCTCTCCTTCGAAGACGGGTGAGCGGTAGACTACGTTTACCGACAGGGCTACTGCCCTAGTTCCGTGGGCGTTGCTAGCTGCTGCGAATACGGCGTCGGCTAAGGTGAAGATGACCCCTCCATGCGCCACTCCGTTGAAGTTAAGCATTCTTGAGTCTATCTTCATCCTAGCCTTCGCATAGCCGGGGGTTATTTCCAGAAACTCTATCCCCAGCGTCTTGGAGAAGCTATCCGACCTTATTCTATCCTCTACGCCTCTCTGCTCCGTAGATGCTCACCCTCCTATGTATGCCTTGACTATCTCAGGGTTCTTCAGTATCTCGTTAGATTCACCCGATATCGTTACCCTACCCCTCTCCAGTATGTAGGCCTTGTAAGAAGCCTCTAGAGCCAGCTTTACGTTCTGCTCCACCAGCAGCAGGGTCAGGTTCTCCTCCCTGTTGAGCCTCTTAAGTATGTCGAATATTTTAGCAACTATCAGGGGTGCTAGGCCTGTTGAGAGCTCGTCTATCATCAGTAGAGAGGGCTTGGACATAAGGGCCCTTCCTATGGCGAGCATCTGCTGCTCTCCCCCGCTTAGGGTGTATGCTGCTTGTTTTCTCCTCTCCTTCAGAATAGGGAAGAGACCATATACCCATTCCATCGTATCCTCTATCTTCTTCTTGTCTCTAAGCATCCTAGCCCCCATCAGCAGGTTTTCGTACACGCTCATCTTGGGGAAGAGCTCCCGCCCCTCAGGTACGAGGGCTAACCCCTTTTTTATTATCTCGTGTGTTGGGAGCCTGTTTATCCTCTCACCGTTTAGGGTTATGTCGCCGCTCCAAGGCTTCACCAACCCTATTATAGTCCTTAGGGTTGTTGTTTTACCCGCTCCGTTGGCGCCCACCAGAGCTATTATATCCCCCTTCTCAGCCTCCAGCGATACATCCCACAGGACCTGTAGCTTCCCATAGCCTGAGCAGACGTTACGTAGCGAGAGGATGCTGGGCATGGATTATCACCTCCTAATCCTATACTCCTCGCCTAGGTAGGCTTTAATCACCAGCTCGTCGCTCCTAATCTCCTCAGGTGTCCCCTCAGCTATCTTATGGCCGAAGTTCAGCACCACAACCCTCTCGCAGAGGGTTAGGATAACCTTCATGACATGCTCTATCACAAGTAGCGAGACCCCGCTTTTATGTATCTTCCTAATCAGCTCTATCGCATGACCCACCTCAGCTGGGTTCAACCCCGCGTTTATCTCATCCAGTATAAGCAGCTTAGCTCCACCTGCTAAGGCGCGGGCCAGCTCCATCTTCTTCAGCTCAACAACGTTTAAAGAAGCTGGATAATGCTCAGCCTTATCAGCCAACCCCACGAACTCCAGTATATCAAAAGCCTCGCGTCTTCTACTCCCTGAATCCACGTTCCTGCATCCGAAGGTTAAGGCCACCAAAA
>DQVM01000005.1 GCA_015661775.1 Candidatus Caldarchaeum subterraneum
CATAGCTCCTAGGCGTGGAGGCGGATTCGGCGATTCACACGTTACAGAGAGGATAGTAAGCCAGCTACTAACAGAACTTGATGGACTTGAGGAGCTTAAGGACGTGGTCGTAATAGCCGCCACCAACAGGCCTGATATCATAGACCCCGCTTTACTAAGGCCAGGAAGGTTCGATAAGCTGCTCTACGTTCCACTTCCCAACCGTGAGGCTAGGATAGAGATTCTCAAGATACATACTAAGAAGAAACCCCTAGCCGGGGATGTTAGCTTGGAAAACCTAGCTGACATGACGGAGGGTTTCACAGGGGCTGACTTGGCAAACCTATGCAGCACAGCTTCGTTGATAGCGATAAGGGAGCATATAAGCAGGTATAAAGACGCTGAAGAAGCTAAGAGGCACCTAGGCGAGTTTAAGATAACGATGCAGCATTTCAGGAAAGCACTAGAGAGCATAAAGCCCCTTTCCAAGCATGAGCTTATGCAATACGAGGCGGCTTTTGAGAGGTTTAGACGAGGCGTTGAAATTAGCTAGAGCCGCAGCTCCTTATAGCATCCCATACGTTACACGGCTTCAACGGCGTTCTCTTGATTTTTATCCTCCTCTTCTTAATTCTCGACAGGGCGTCTGCTACTGCGTTTACTAAAGCCGGGGGAGAGGCTATAGCCCCTATCTCTCCTACACCTTTATACCCTCCTTCCACGAATAATGAGGGGGTTGTCATTCTTTCTGTTATAATTTTACGAGGCATCTCGGCGGCTGATGGGATTAGGTAGTCCATGAAGCTTGACGTCAGCAGGTTCCCCGCTTCATCATACACAAGCTCCTCATACATAATCCCTCCTATCCCCTGGGCTAAACCCCCTATCACCTGGCCTTCCACTATTTCTTCGTTAAGCACCTCACCACAGTCGTGGAGCATAGCCAGTTTTACCAGCTTCACGTAGCCTGTTTCGGCGTCAATTTCAACGACAGCTGCGGCGGCTGCGTATGGGTAGGTTAGGTATGGGTTTACTCTTCCATCTCTATCGGGTTGGAAGTCATGCTCGGCTTTGAAGTAAAGAACCTCCTCAAGACCCGGCTGTTCAACCCCCGCCTCCTCAGGGGATACGTAGAGTATCCGAGCTACTTCATGTATGGGTATTTTATTTCCAGTAAGCCTGGATACCACATGCCCATCCTCTAGGGTTAGGTTCTCGGCAGGCTCGTCAAGCAGCGTTGAGGCTGCTTTAACTATCCTTTCCCGTATCTTCTTGGTAACTTTAACTACCGCAGGAGCTATCACCGGGGCGAACCTACTGGAGTAGGAGCCTAGGCCGTATGGCGTCTGGTCTGTATCACCTAGGAGAACCGTTACATCCTCGGCTGGGATTGAGAGTATATCAGCCACTAGCTGGGATATTACAGTCTCGTACATCTGCCCCTGAGGAGCTGCTCCTGCAGCTACTGAAACCTTCCCTGATGGGGATACCCTTACCACCACGCTATCGTAGTTTAGTAAGAAGGAGTTTGGGATGGAGACTGCTGAAGGCTCTATGACGAAGGCCAGCCCTATGCCAATTACACCCCTGCTTTCCTCTTCCTGTATTTTCCTCAGCTTCCAGTAATCTATAATATCTAGTAGCCGGTTTAGGCATCTCCTGTAATCTCCCCCGTCGTAGTAAGCTCCCGTAACGCTGCGGTACGGCATCTCGCCTCTATCCACTAGGTTCCTTATCCTAACCTCAGCTGGGTCCATCCCCAGTTCTGACGCGATTATGTCTATTATCCTCTCCATCACGTAGTTGGAGTCAGCCTTTCCGAATCCTCTATACGCCCCATACGTGGTTTTGTTAGTAACGACTCCGATTAGCTCATATTCATAGTTCCTAATCCTGTAGGGGCCTGTTAGGTATCTTGCCGTTACGTAGGCTGAGTAGGGGCCAGCTGAGGGGGTTGCCACCCCCAGGTCCACGAGTATCTTGTCTTTGACCGCTAGTATAGCCCCATCCCGTTTTACGGCAGTCTTTACGTAGTGGATCTGCTCCCTCGCGTGGTGGGTTGCCTTCATATGCTCGCTCCTCTCCTCAACGTATTTCACGGGTTTTCCTAATATGATTGAAGCTATGCATGTAAGCACCTCCTCAGGGTAGAGCGGGTGCTTAAGGCCGAAAGCCCCTCCCACATCGGGCATAACAACCCTTATACTATTCTCAGGTATTGAGAGGATATTAGCCAGTAGGGTTCTTGTTATATGCGGGTTCTGGGTTGAGGAGTAGAAGGTGAGCCTCTTCATCAACTTATCGTAACACGCTAGATACGCCCTAGGCTCTAGTGGTGTTCCCGTGTATCTATGTTCTCTTATCTTCTCTTCTATTATCTCGTCAGCCTCGCAGAACGCAGATTCTATATTTCCTGCACCGAACCTATCTATGAAGGCTATGTTATCTCCCCACTCCTCGTACAGCAGAGGAGCATCTTTCTTGACCGCCTCCTCTACGTCAACAACAGCGGGTAGAGGCTCGTAGTCAACCTCCACCAACTCCAGCAGGTCTTTAGCGACATACCTATCACGGGCCACAACAGCCACTATAGGCTCTCCAAAATACCTAACCTTATCAAAAGCCAAGCTATAATGCTCCCACATCTTCAGCCTAGGATAGGCTAACCTAGTCCGTAGAGGTTTTGAAAATCTCTTTACGGTATCCGGGGTTATGACTAGGGCTGCGTCTTGATGCTTCATAACCTCCGATACCTCTACCTTAACTAACCGGGCATGGGCGTAGGGGCTTCTGTAAACCGCCATGTAGTATGTGTCGTTAAGCTTTATGTCGTCAACGAAGATGCCTCTCCCTACTACGTGCCTCAACCCCTCCCGCGGCCTCGTCGGCTTTTGTCCCTTCAATTCTAACCGCAGCAACGTGGTTGGGCAGGTTTAAAATAGTTTAGGAGCCTTTCTTAAGATTAAATAACTTCCTGCTGCGGTGGGTTGCTTGGGTGTAGTTTTGCGGGAGCTGGAGGTTGTTGCTGATCGTATTGTAAGGGTTTGCGCATGTGTTTCTAGGGATGATGTAGTCTGCGTGGTTACTGACACTAATAAGACTAGGATTGCCGAGGCCTTGGCATCAGCTTCAAGGAAAGTAGCTAAGGAGACCATCACCGTAGTTATGAACCCTAGGAGAAGACACAGCGAGGAGCTTCCCAGCGTTGTATCAGCAGCCATGCAGGAGGCTACGGTAATACTTGCACCTACTACATACGCCATAACACATACGGAGGGGTTCAGAGCCGCCCTTAAGAAAGGGGCTAGGGGAATAATACTACGCGGCGTCGACGAGGATATGATGCTCCACGGGGCTATAAACGCTGACTACGGGCAGATAAGGGTAAACTCCGAGGTTCTTAAAACCGCTTTGGAGAACAGCAGCACTGTAAGGATAGCCTCTGAATATGGGACGGATATGAGTTTAAGCGTTGAGGGGAGGCCTGTTTTTACCTTGGTTGGGATAGCATGCGACCCGGGGAGCTTCGCTGCCATGCCAGACGGCGAGGTCCCCCTATCCCCTGTGCAGGGCTCGGCTAACGGGGTTATGGTATTCGACCATACTATAGACGGTGTGGGGTTGTTGAAGGAGCCTGTGCGTAACGTGGTTAGGGATGGTAGGGTTGTTGAGATATCTGGCGGGGAGGATGCTGAAAGGTTTAGACAACTCCTAGCCGGGGCTGGGGAGTGCGCGTATAACATAGCTGAGTTTGCCGTGGGGACGAATCCGAGGGCTAGGATTATAGGTAACATGGCGGAGGACAAGAAGAAGGAGGGCTCCATCCACATAGCGGTAGGCGACAGCAGAACGTTATCTGGAGATGTCTTCTGCGACCTGCATCTAGACGGGTTAATGCTGAAACCCACACTATACCTAGATGACGTCAAGATATGTGAGAACGGGGTTATAGACTGGGGAGCCGTGAGGCGGAAGGCCAAAAAATAGAATGCTCACCTTCTTTTTCCCATCCTATCCCCAAGTATGAACGGGGCGACCATCAGAGGCTTCATCTGGGAGCCTTCTATGTTTATCAC
>DQVM01000096.1 GCA_015661775.1 Candidatus Caldarchaeum subterraneum
GAAGGGAGGAGATAGCTAAGCTCTACGAAGAAAAGCTGGAAACAATAACGGGAGTAGAGTCTATTCCAAAACCACCAAGCCTAAGGCCCAACTACTACAAGTTCCCGGTTATAATCTTGAAAAAGAACACCTCGGTTGAGAAAATCCGAGATTATTTCCGCAAGAATGGGATAAACCTCCCGGGGCGTGTCTTTGAAAAACCCCTCAACAGGCATAGGGTATTATCGAGATTCTCAGAGGGGGTGTATAGTGTTGCGGAGCATCTTAGCAGAACCCACATAACCCTACCGATATACCCGCAGCTGTCTTACGGAGATGTAGAGCTGGTTGTTAAAACATTAAAAGACGCATTATCAGATTAACTCTCCAGTCGTGTATGAAGATACTTGTGGTGGGTGGCGCTGGATTTTTAGGCCGGCATGTGGTAAACCAGCTTGTTAAAGATAGTGAAAATAAGGTTTTTGTAGTTGATTTGAAGAAGCCACCCAAACCCCTACATAACGTACATTACATAACAGAGGACGTGGCATACGTAAGTCGAGATAAACTCCCTAAGAGGATAGATGCCCTAATCCACGTAGCGGGGGTAAGACACGAGGAGAAAATCACCTCACTGCAAAACGAGATAAACACAACGGTAGCAGCTACGCAGCTCATCGATAAAATTAAACCAGATAAACTGGCCTACATAAGCAGCTACTACGTTTACGTAGGCGCAGCAAATAGCGGGAAAGTTGACGAATCCTCATCTATCGATGCCAATAATCTTGATGCCTTCGCATCTATGAAGATAACATGCGAGAAACTGGTTACACAGCTATGCAGGGAATCTGGGGTTGGGTATATCATACTTAGGCCAGGCCCGTTATTCGGGGAAGACCCTGACTGCCCTACGGCTTTATGCCACTTCATGCAGTTGGGGGTTGCTGGTGAGGAGGTAAAAATATTCGGGGAGGGTAGGCGTTATGTCCAGTATACATACGTGGAGGATACTGCGAGGGGGGTAGTTGAGGCTGTTAAGAAAGTGAGAAATGAGGTTCTTAATCTGGTAAGTCCGGAGAGGTATGCGATGAGGGAGATAGCGGAGGCCCTATCCGAGATGTTCGGGTTTAAGTTCGTGTATCTTAGGGAGAGGAGAGAGGGGGTTAGCATACCTTACATATCATCCGAAAAGGCCGTTAAACTACTTGGGTGGAGGCCTACGCCTCTTAGAGAGGCGCTTAACCTGGTGTATAAACGGCTTAAAGATATGAAGAGGACAAGATGATGAGTAGGAGAAAGCTGAGGATACTTTCAGTAGCCTCTATAATAGACCCTACGGGCCGCTACGGCGGTATGCCCATAGTCGCATACTACCAAGCCAAGCACCTAAGCAAGCTGGGGCATGAAGTCCTCTTCTTAACAGCGCACAGCAGAAGAGTTCTGAAAATTCAAGAGATACGTGAACCAGCGGCACCTGCGCTACTCGCAAGACACGGGCTTATCCTCTCCCCAACGGCATACGCTAACCTAATCTTAAAAAGCAGAACAATCAACGATTACTACGACATAATCCACATGCACGACGCTAGAGATCTGCTATCAGTCTCTCTTCTCCTGTCAAGAGAAAAAACCCCAAGCTGGAATGTTCCAATAATAATCCAACCTCACGGCTCCCTATTCTTCGGCGGTAAACTGACCATCTTAAAGAAGATTTATGACGCTGCTTTTCTTAGCAGGTTAGTGGCTGGGGTTGATTTCTGGATAGCCAGCACATACGATGAGGTGCTCTCCATACTTAGACTCGGGGTAGGAAGGGAAAATATAGCTACGATACCCAACGGCGTAGATGAAGAGGCTATACTGGGATGCAGCAGTAGCACGAAGCTCCACATGTCTAGTAGAGGTATAATACTATACTTGGGAAGAATACACGCAAGCAAGAGAATCGAAATCCTGATAAAAGCCATGCGGCACGTAGTAAACATAAACCGAGACGCCACGCTGCTTATAGCTGGGCAAGACGAGGGAGAATGGCATAGACTCACCCGACTGGTAAGGAGGCTTTCCCTGGAGGAGAATGTAAAATACATGGGGTTTGTCAGCGAAGAGATGAAATACAAGCTAATGAAAACAGCTAAAGCGGTTGTTATCCCAAAATTCCACTGCACAGCTTTAACAGTATTAGAGGCCCTAGCCCTCAATAGGCCTCTGATAACAACCTACGAAAGCGATAGGCTGGAGGAGAATCTAGAAAAACTAATTACACGGGTAGGTAATTCCCCTGAGGAAGTTGCAGCAGCTATTGAGAAGATGCTTAAGAGTGAGGTAGATGAAAACGGTATAAGAGAGTATATACTTGAGGTTTACTCGTGGAGGTCAATTGCGGAAAGACTAGAGAATCTTTACTTCAAGCTACTTAACGGGGGCTGAGAGCATGAAGGCCTACACTAAGAAGATAAAAACATTCCTGGAAGATAGAATAACCACGCTGGAGGAGCTTAAGATACTTAACCCAGTATTCAGGGGAGGGCTTTTCGTAAGGGAGGAAGGCGGTAGAATTATCATCCACCTCGGATATGATATAGACCTGGCGTTCAGCTACCGGGATAGAAAAAGGGTGAGAACCGTTCTTAAGAAGCTGAAGTACAGGTTATTGGAACGCTATCCCGTCTTGAATGGATACTACGAGCTGTACCGCTCATCTCGTGATGAAAACGTTGAGGTTCTCTACACGTTAGAGAGGATTCCCAGCAGGTATAATAGATACTTTAGGATGGAACAGGCTTCTAAAGAATGGGTTTACGTTAATGATAAGATATTTGTAGCTAATCAAAATAACATGATACAGTTTCTTAAACTGGTTAGAGAAGGCCAGATAAACCCAGTTTGCTTCCACGAGGTTCTGAGGAAGAGCACCTACAGGCATTATATCCTGAATAAGCTCTGCATAAGGCGGAGGAAGATGGGAACTGCGATAATCTACGCCTCCCTTACTATTGTGTTCATAACGAATTTTGTTAAAAACCCTTTATGGGGATTGGAGGTAATAACCCACGTCATCTCGGATCCGCGGAGACTAAGACTGTCCTATTAACGTTTTTAGCCTCCGGCTTCATATATACAGCGGGATGCAGAAGGGTAAAAAAGGACTGGCGGAAGTAACTTCAGAAGTAATCATAATAACAGTCATGGTAACGATAGCGATTGTCTTTGTTTACGTCGTCAACAACTGGGGAATATACAGTAGAGGCGGGTTGGAGAAGGAGACGGACATAAACC
>DQVM01000150.1 GCA_015661775.1 Candidatus Caldarchaeum subterraneum
ATAAGATACCCGGAGATATACGAAATGCAGGTAACGGCCATACTGAAAGCTGCGATAGAGGTTAAGCGGAGGGAGGGTGAGACGGTTAAGGTGCAGATAATGCTGCCTCAGGTAAGCGAAGCTAATGAAGTATCCCACCTCAAACATGTAATAGAGGAAACAGCCGAGAGGGTCTTCGAAGAACTAGGGGAGAGGATACCGTATAAAGTAGGGACGATGATAGAAACCCCAAGGGCCGCTTTAACGGCTGGCGAAATAGCTAAGGTGGCTGAATTCTTCTCCTTCGGAACAAACGACCTAACCCAGATGACCTTCGGCTTCAGCAGAGATGATGCAGAAGCTAAGTTCATGGCCAACTACTTAGAGAAGGGGATCCTACCCAACAACCCATTCGAGATACTTGACACAAAAGGTGTTGGGAGGCTGGTTAGGATAGCCACAAAAGAGGGGAAGGAGAGCAACTATGACCTAGAGGTGGGGATATGCGGAGAACACGGCGGAGAACCGAGTAGTATCAAGTTCTTCCACGAGGCTGGGCTGGACTACGTAAGCTGCTCCCCATATAGGATACCTGTAGCACGGCTAGCAGCAGCCCAAGCGGCGCTAGAGCAGAAACGAGAAATACCCGTAACAGTCTAGCAAAAATCCAAAACACTACACCCTTGTTATTTCATCCATTTGCTGCGCATACCTGGCAACCCTATACCTAGCTATATTCCCAACCCCTATCCTCTCCAGAAACCCCCGGTCCGCCAGCCTGGATAAGTAGGTGGATACCGTGCTTAAGGGGATAGGCTCCCGATATTCAACCCTATATGCTTCAGCTACGTCGCGGGTTGTAAAGCCTGTGAAGGGAAAGTGCTTCTCGATAACCTGAACTATCCTGCCCAGCTTGTTCACAGCCCTCCCGGCTTTCTCTAAGCCGCTTGAATATTCTCCCCCGCTGTAAAGCTCCATCAAATCAGCCAGCTGGAGTATACGTTCCCTGCTTACATTTCCCTCCAGTATGAGGGTAAGTTTCTCCCCATCATCGCTGGTTACCTCCAGCTTTATCCGCTTCCTAGCAGGCATGGCTTTTTCCCTTCACAGCAAACAAGGCCGGGCAAATAGGGGCTTATATGCTTTAGATGGCCAAGAAATCCAGATAGACTCCCAAAGTCATACCATTACACGCAGCTGGTAATAAGCAACATACATCGAGGCCTTAGAGAAGGGTGGCAAGACGCTAACCATTTTTAGGCAGCAAGCAAAGGTATATTCAGACAAGGAGGTGTAGGTGACGTGATATTCAGCGTAAAATTCCCCTCAGCCGACTACTTCGCAGACCTGATGAAGGCGGTAACAGCAGTAGTAGAAGAAGGAACATTTGTAGTAGATCAAGAGGGGATGAAGCTAACAGCCATGGACCCTGCTCATATAAGCTTAGTTAACTTTGAACTAACTAAAGCAGCTGCTGAGGAGTATTCCTGCGAAAAACAGGTTGAATTAACCATCAACATAAACGAGCTTCATAAACTCATTAGGAAGGCTAAGAAAAACGAGATAATAACCCTAGAGTATGATGATGAGAAGAAGCGGCTCTCAGTTACTTTAACCAACCCAGCAGCTTCTACTGAGAGGAGATTCACGTTAAACACGCTGGAAACCGTAACGGGTAAGACTCCTGTTCCTAACTTAAGTTTCGAGGCAAAGGCCAGGGTGAGTGCTGAAGCGTTTAGAGTAGCTATTGAAGACGCCGCTACTGTAAGTGACTATGCTAAACTAACCATAGCACCCGACGCAGTTATTATCTCCAGTAAAGGAGAGATGGGAAGCCACAGCACTAAGCTAGCACCCGGGGGAACAGCTGTCTTTGAGATAGAGGCCCAGCATGAGGTAAGCGCCAGCTTCAGCTTAAATTACCTAGAGAAGATAATCAAAGCAGGCAAGACTGTTGCAGAGGAATCAGTAATAGAACTCTCCAGCAACAGGCCAGTAAAACTCTCCTTCCCCGTACCATCAGGCAAGCTGGAGTACCTAATAGCCCCGCGGATAGAATAAACACCCCCCACCATAATGGAGTAAACTACGTGCATACAGTATAAGAACCACCAACCCAAACCGCATTAAGATAGATATATCCCGAAGAAAAAATATGCGAAAGGAAAGCTAGGTAAGCTTAAGAAAGATGCAGACCATAAACAACTAAAGAGGGGCCGTGGTCTAGCTTGGTTATGATACGCGGCTCGGGCCCGCGTGGTCCCCGGTTCAAATCCGGGCGGCCCCACCTAGTATAAACGCTATTAACGCTATCAGCATCCAGATTAATGTGTGGTTTTTCTGGCGTTTCGCGTTTTCTTTGTTGGGTTTCGTGGTTATGGATGCTGCAGAGTATATGAACCCTATGTCGGCTAGGAGAACTATAGGCAAGTAGGCGAGGCTTACGTATCCCAGTAGATAAGGTAGGGGGCTTAGGGTTACAGCAGCTAGATACATTCCAGAGCCTAGGAATGCTGCTTTTCTTAAGCCGTGTTTCCTAGCTATGGTGTCAACTCCCCTTACTGCGTCGCCTTCAACATCCACCATCCCCTTTATCACCTCCCTCCCTGTATTAGCTAAAAACGCTAAGAAGGCAAACGAGAGAATCCGTGGGTTTATAACTCCGTCAGCTATTATGGAGCCGTATATGAAAGGAGCTACTACATCTACGCTTACCATGACGTTTCCAAGTATACCTCTTTTCTTCATGTAGGCGTTGTATGCGAATGAGACTGCGTATGCGAATGAAGCGAATAGCAGGGCTTGTATAGATGTTAGGTATGCTGCTGCGAGGCCTAGGATGGCTAAGGAAAACGAGTATGTAACAGCCTCCTGTGGTTTCACTATCCCTAAAGGAATAGGCCTGTTGGGGTGGTTTATCTTATCAACCTCCTTGTCAAAGTAATCGTTTATAACCATAGAGGAGCTGTTTAAACCGTAAGCGGTAATGAACGCAAGCAGCAGGGTTGTAGGGTCTATCATCTTTCTATCTGAGAAGATAACACCAACTACAACTGCTATGAACATCAAAACCCCGTTAGGGGGTCTTGTCATCTTCACCAGAGCCCTAACCTTACTACCTACACCCCGGTCAGACATTACGTAGCTCAACCTGAGAGGCAGAGTAATACACTATCTCGTTACGCCTATCTACAACAGCTATGATTGGTTCTTTATTCATGGAACGGCAGGTTCTAATCAGCTTAAGCAACTGATCTATACTCATCTCCCTGCCCTCCTGAATCGGGATTACAACATACTTGGCCGGTTTCTCACCATACTCACCCCTCTCAAAGAGTCTAAACCGAAGGTCGTTGCTGAAACCTTCCTTAACAACGTAACGACGCTTCCTTAAATCTCTGTAGATCACAAAGTCACGCCAGAAGGTGGGGCTCCGGCGGGAGAAGATATCAACAAGCTCCTCAAACGTATAAGCATCACCCTCCCCCTTCTCAACCCTTATCTTACCAGCTTCAAACAAGTAAAGGGCTTCAACAGGAGATAATACCAGAACACCCGTCTTATCCACCTCGCCATACCCCCGCTCTAGGAACCAAGAAACCTCAGAACTAGGCTTCACTAACACAACCCTACCCTGCTCATCTATCTTAAACTCGCACACAACCTGCTTAACAGCGACCTCGCCTGACATACTCTAAATAACCTAGTACTGTATCTCTTTAATTTATGTATAGTGAAAGTTAAATAACTTGACTAACAATAAAAATACAGGATAATGCAAAGAAAAACAATAGAAACATCAGCTATTCTCCTATTTTCCTTAATACTAGCAATACTACTCCTAACCAATTTCACAGCAGTATCTCCACTAGCTACTAAAGCTGAAGTAGAGCAGGAGCAACTCTTAGAGATAACCGATGCTAAGGCTAACTTAGTAGAGCTAATAATAAAAGTCGAACATAAAATGGGTGATTTTTCTAAGCCTGTTGATAAAATGCTAGTTAGAATAGGTGATCGTGTAACTATTACAAACAAAGATGGGGTTGCAGTATTCCTAGTCTCTCCGATGGTATATACGGTTACTGTTTCATCTCCTGAAAATAAACTACCTACGTGGAGTGGTGAAATACCTGTATCAGCCAGCAAAACGCTCCTCTCACTAACTTACACGGAATTAAGAGCAGAGATAACGCGGATAGACTCGTTAATAGACTATGAGAATGAAACGACTATGGTAACCCTATCCGTTATCCTCCCCTCATATAAGCAGCAGGAAAACCACAGAATATACGCCGGAAGCCCAGTCCTATACTATATAGACGACAGTTATAAACCAAGAGTTGCATTATACAATCATATATACGCAGCAGAAGAATACACAGGACAATACATAGGAACTTTCAACCCAGTAACACCAAAGGGAGTGAACTCCAGCTACACCACCACGCAGAACATAAACGACATAGCCATGTTAATACTTACCAGTAAGAGCTATCTTCCAGTATTTTTCGTTGAAAGCGTTGTAGTGGAGGTTAGAGTAAATGAATAACCTTCTCTCACTTTTTCTAAATACAAACTTCTGGATTTTGATAAACCTAATACTACTTGGAGCGATAATAAGCCTAGTTTACCACCGATACGTAACTGTAAAACGAAACATTACAACCATCAACGCAGGAAACGAATATGAGGAAATACAAGCTGCAGTAAGCTTCTTTGAAAATCTTCTAAAAAATAACATGCGTGAAAAAGCAATAACCTACGCCTTCAACAAACTAATGGCACTTCAAGGAGCTGCGAAGTACCCAGATAAAACCTACAAAGAGATACTCCAAAACAACCTACTCAATCTAAGCAACTATAAAAGGAGTAAACTCTTAGATATGTATGAGATTTATGAAAAAGTTAGATTTGCGAGAATGAACGCTACTGACGAAGAAGTAGAACGTTTTAAAGCTTTACTATACTCAGTCATCACATACAACGGTGCGTGATAAATCATGTCAATAAATATGATTGTTGACTTATTGCTACTAACCTCCCCAATCATAGTTATAGTAACCTCGCTAATTTTGATGAAACGCGAGAAACCAAAGGGTAGAAAGAAGATAAACCGGAGAGAAACCGGGGATTATGAGCGGGTCGTTGATTATATGGATTTATACGCTAAGCTTCGTTTTTACTATGAACATGGAAATGAAAAATATGTAAGGAAGCTTTTATTATTAAAAGATAAGAAAGGAGTTTAATAATGTGTTATTAGGTTTAGAAAAATATTTTTATCTGCTGCTCCGCATCTTAGGTTAGGTTGAATACGCTGGCGGCGTATATTTTTCAGCACTTAAAAGGTGAGATTGCCAAGCTGATTGTTGGTCTTGATTCAGCGATAGAATCTCTTGTGGTTTCTCTCCTTTCAGACGGCCATGTCTTGATAGAAGGGTCTCCAGGTCTTGCTAAAACACTGCTCGCCAAAACCTTTGCTAACGCACTTGGTCTATCATTTAAGAGAATACAATTCACATCAGATATCCTTCCATCAGATATAATAGGTACAGTAGTGTTAAACAGGAAGACTGGGGATTTCGAATTTAAACCAGGGCCTATTTTCGCCAATATAGTTCTGGTGGATGAGATTAACAGAGCCCCTCCCCGCAGCCAGTCGGCTTTACTAGAGGCTATGCAGGAGAGACAAGTAACGGTTGAGGGTAAAATGTATCGTCTCCCAGATCCATTCATGGTGATAGCTACGCAAAACCCTGTAGAGCTGGAGGGAACATACTCGCTTCCTGAAGCTGAGTTGGATAGGTTCATGATACGGGTAAACATAAACTTCCCCTCAAAGGAAGAGGAGGTAGAGATACTGAGTAAAAAGGACAAAACCGGAGATTCTCTCCCGGTAGAGAGTATAGATGATGTGCAGTTGATCAACAAGGTAAAGGAGGAGGTTAAAAACGTTTACGTAAGCCGTGAGATAATAGAGTATATAGTTAACATATCTAGAAGAACTAGAGAGGACTACCGGGTAATGCTGGGAGTCAGCCCAAGAGCTGAGTTATCTCTACTCCACGCAGCAAAGGCTAAAGCAGCCCTAGAAGGAAGAAACTACGTCATACCAGATGATGTTAAAAACATGGTAACTAGGGTCTTTAACCACAGAATCATACTAAAACCAGAGTATCAAGGCCTAGTACTGGACTCAAGTTACAAAACATTAGAGGCGCTGTTACGAGATTGTATCTCCTCCATAGAGGTGCCCAGGTAGTTGCTCAGCAGACAAGCATACGTATGCATGGTAACTTCCGCAGTTATACTAATAGTAACATCATTCATAATAGTTTTTCCACCTATAACATATTCATCACTCCTAAT
>DQVM01000016.1 GCA_015661775.1 Candidatus Caldarchaeum subterraneum
ACGACGCTCTTCCGATCTTGGGCTCCGCTATGCGGATGGTAGTTCCTATGAGTACGCAGGATGATTACTTCTCGTTCCTTCCATTCGCTTGGATAGGGGAGATAATGATGGTATTCTCATGCGGGTTAACTGCAGGCTTCAGGGTTAATTTCTACGAGGAACCGGAGACGGTTTGGCGGGACCTTAGAGAGGTGGGGCCCACTATAATGTTCGGCCCACCCCGTATATGGCGTGATATAGTATCTCAGATACAGGTTAAGATAGCTGACTCAGGATATCTCAGAAGGAGATTATATGAAAAGGCCCTAGCTCTGGGGTTAAAGAAAGTTGATACTGAATTCAAAGGATACAACCCACCTTTTCTAACTAAGCTAAGCCATAAAATAATGTATTGGCTGGTTTTCAGACCTATATTAGATAAAGTAGGCCTGAAGAGGCTAAGACATGCCTACACAGGAGGGGCTCAAGTTTCTGTAGATGACTTTAGATACCTCAGGGCTCTGGGTGTTAACATTAAACAGATATACGGCCAGACGGAGATAAGCGGGATCTCATGCCTACATAGAGACGGGGATGTAGACCCATGGACCTCAGGTAAACCACTACCCGGCACAGTCATAGCCATCACCAAAGACGGTGAAATCATTTCTAAAAGTAGAGCAGTCATGAAAGGATACTACGACAGGCCAGAATCCCAAGACGTTAGAAACGGCTGGCTCTTCTCAGGTGATTTTGGAATGGTCGACTCTAAGGGCCATCTAATATGCATAGATAGAATGTCAGACATAATAGTACTGAGCAACGGGACTAGAGTACCGCCTCAGCATCTCGAAAACAGGCTTAAGTTCAGCCCTTATATCCGCGAAGCCATGATACTCGACCACGGCAGACCCTACGTAACAGCAATACTCAATATACATCCAGAAAACGTCGGGAAATGGGCTGAAGATAATAACATACCCTACACAGGATACGTAGACCTATCTCAGAAAAAGGAAGTATATGACCTGGTGGAGGATATAATAAAGGAAGTAAACAAAAACCTAACACAGAACATGCGCATAAGGAAGTTCACTATACTCTATAAGGAGTTCCATCCAGATGATGATGAAATAACAAGAACTAGGAAGCTGAGGAGGAGGTTAATACGGGAGAAATATAAACCTGTTATAGACGCTCTTTACAGCGACTCAGGGCATGTGAGCTTCTTAGGTGAAGTTCGGTATGAAGACGGTAGAAGGGACACGATAAACGTAACCATGTATATAAGAGAGGTAACTTAGAGAAACTATCGTAAAAGCTAAAAATCTCTTTTTTAAGTCTCTATTAAATAACTTTGACACTAGATAGGCCTTGGTTCAGGAACTGGCCTAGCGACATCCCTACACACGTAGATTTTCAAGAGAAGAGTATAGTTGACCTCATCAGGGGACACGCTGCTGCAGACGGTGATAAAATAGCCCTAGCTGATGAAATGGGTAATAAGCTGACTTATTCTGAGCTTTGGAGGAACAGTAGCTTATTCGCATACTCACTACATAACCTAGGTGTGGATAAAGGCGATAAAGTGGCGCTCTTTACAGTAAATAGCCTATCCGCTGTGGAGGCGCTGTACGGATTATGGAAAGCCGGTGCATCGGTGGTGATGATAGACCCCACAAGCATGTCCGAAGACCTGTATGAACAGCTCTCCGACTCCAATCCAAAGGCTATAGTAACAGATAAGGAGACATATTCAAGGGAAAAGGACACACTAGACAAGATAAAGAGTATAGAACATAGAATAATCCTAGGTGAAAACTATGAAGAATTTAAAGTAGGTGATGAAGATTTTTATGAGAAAATAAATCCACGTGTAGATAACGCGGTTATATTCTACTATGCTGGTATAGTAGGGAGAACGGAGCAGGTTCTCCATAGTCACTTCGGCTTATACAGCTGTAGCCTCTCATCTTCAACCATGAAAAAAATAACCCCAACATCTACCACTCTACTTACCTCACCCATGACCCACGTACTAGGTTTAATGACCGTTTTGGCAACCAACTTAGCAGGAGGAACAACAGCTATTATGCGTAGATTCAACACGGAGAAGGCTATCTCTATGATAAAAAACCTCAACGTAACCCATGTAATAGCAGCCCCCTACGTCTATGACCAGATTCTTAACATCGACACAAATTTACCAAGCCTCAAACTCTGCGTATCAGGCGGAGCACCTCTATCCCCCGATACTCAGGTTAATTTTCATAAAAAATTCAAAGTTCCGTTGGTTCAGGAGTACGGTATGACAGAGACTCTTCTTCTTACTTTCCAACTCCCTAACCTAGCTGACCGTGTGGGGACTGTGGGCGTTCCCATGCTTGGTGTGGATGCTAAGATAGTTGATGAAGGAAGTAGAGAACTTAACGTAGGCGAGGTGGGAGAGCTTATAGTAAAAGCACCGTGGGTTATGCAGGGATACAAAGACCCAGACGACACCGCTAAAGCTATCAAAGACGGCTGGGTATACACTGGAGACCTCATGACAATAGACTCAGACGGCCTCCTCTATTTCCGGGGAGTTAAGAAACGTATGATAAAATATAAGGGATATCCGGTGTTTCCACGGGATCTTGAGATAATATTAATGAGGCATCCAGCAGTTAAGGAAGTTAAGGTTGAGGGGAAAGAAGATAAGGAAGTGGGTCAGAAACCAGTTGCATACGTGAAGCTGAGAGAAGACTACTCACCCAAACCATCCGAGGAGGAGCTAATGAACTTCATAAACCAACGTGTAGCAGCGTATAAGAAGATAAGAGAATTATACATAATAGAGGATAGACGTTCATTACCTACGCTGGGAACAGTAAAGTGCCTTGAGTGTAATGAGGTTTTCACACCTTCCCTATTTACGTATATCGATATTAGGTTGCCTGTATGCCCAAGATGCGGTAGTTACAAAACTGTGTTAATCAGGAGGAAGTAGTATGTGTAGGTTCAGAGGAACGCGGGTTCCTGCCATGTTCCGAATACTTCCCTCCCAACGTCCATGATTTCACCCAAGGTTGCGTATTTTTTGACAGCCTCAAGTATTGCGGGCATCGCGTTGGCTTCTGGTTTTTCGAATGTTTTACGTAGATTATCTAAGGCTTGTTTCACAGCTTCGTTGTCCCTTGTTTCCCTCAACTTCCGTAGGCGTTCTCTCTGCTTTAGCTCCGCCCTCTCGTCTATCTTAAGTATGTTGATAGGTTCTTCTCCTTCTACTATGTATTTGTTTACACCTACTATAATTACTTCACCGTTGTTTACCGCTGTGTTGTGGCGGTAGGCGCTTTCGTGAATCTCCCTCTGTATCCATCCTTTTTTAATAGCCTCCACAATTCCCCCCATCTTCTCTATCTGGTCAAGGTATCTGTATACCCCCTCCTCCATCTGCTCCGTAAGCCATTCTATGTAGTAGGAGCCTCCAAGCGGGTCTACCACGTCTGTTATCCCTGTTTCTTCTGCGATGATCTGCTGAGTTCGTAATGCGATTAACGCTGCCTCTTCCGTTGGTAGTGCCCATGCTTCGTCGTATGCGTTAGTATGGAGAGATTGGGTGCCTCCCAACACGGCTGCTAACGCCTCTATAGTTGTTCTTATTATGTTGTTGAGGGGCTGCTGCCATGTTAGAGATGCTCCTGAAGTCTGGGTGTGGAAGCGGAGCATCATAGAGCGTGGGTTTTTAGCTCCATATTTTTCCTTCATTACCTTGGCCCATATCCTTCTTGCGGCCCTGAATTTCGCTATTTCCTCAAAGAATTCTATTCCACAGTCGAAGAAGAAGCTCAGTCTGGGGGCGAATTCATCTACGTTAAGTCCCGCTTCTATTCCAAGCTCTACATACGCAAAACCATCAGCTAAAGTAAAAGCTAGTTCCTGCAGCGGTGTTGCACCAGCCTCTCTTATGTGATACCCGCTTATGCTTATGTAGTGCCAGAGGGGGAGGTTACGTGTACACCATACCATCATATCTCTAATTAACCTCAGATGAGCCTCGGGTGGGAACGCCCATTCTTTCTGAGCTATGTATTCTTTTAATATATCAGTCTGGGTTGTTCCACGCAGCTTATTGATAGGGATTCCCCTTTTCTCAGCCGTCGCAACGTACATAGATAATATAACCGGCGCCGGAGCATTTATCGTCATTGATGTGCTTACTTGGTCAAGCGGTATGTCTTTCAGCAGCACCTCCATGTCAGCTAATGAAGAGATGTTGACTCCGCATTTCCCAACCTCACCCCTCGCTCTGGGGTTGTCAGCGTCGTATCCATATAACGTAGGCATGTCAAAAGCTATGCTAAGCCCCGTTTCACCGTGTTCCAGCAAATACTTAAACCTCCTATTGGTTTC
>DQVM01000040.1 GCA_015661775.1 Candidatus Caldarchaeum subterraneum
AACCCGTGTCAAATACCTTTTCAACACCCCGCCTAACCTCAACACGCGTAGTTACATTCCTCACATCACGCAGCTCCAAGTCCTGTATGCTGAAAACCAGAAGCACCCTCTGGTTCTTCTCAGGGTTCTCAGGTATTGTACGGAACTGAACCCTATAGTCTCCGACTATCTTCAGCTCACCTCCTACGACGTGGGGTGCTGCGTAGGGCAGCGCCGTGAGGGTGATAACAGCAAGGAATAGGATGAAAACAAATCTCTTCATAAAAACCATATGTAAACACCCTGCCAGTAAGAGACGAGGGGTTGTAAGCCCATCATAATACTCCCCTCATCATTATTTCTTTTAGTTTTCTGTAAACCTCTTTGTTGTCGGAAGCTCTTATCCCCTTTCTGTGGTGAAAACGAGCAAATAGATATATTGTCTTCTCACCGTTCTCAGATTGATATTTTATTCTTAATGGTTTGTTCCAGGGCCATGCTCTCTCTTCTCTTCCTTTAAAAACATCGTCAAAACCATAATACACATCTATTATATTTCTTAACTGTATTTTCAGCTGAAATTCTTTATTCTCCTTCACGTCTTTTCCATTAAAAACTAACTCGTTGCTGGTTAGTTCTAAGACCCCTTCATACCTGTGTAGAGGCTTGAAGAAAGAAGTGTGTGCTTTTAACCAGTCAACCCAACTCCTACTTTTTATATCCTCCTTATACGCCATTAATGATTTTTCCCACACACCTCACCCACCTCCAAATTTTTTGGATTAACGAGCTTAAGTTTAAATCTTTACAGGCAAACCAGCGATCCCAGATAACGATACCTTTCACCTATGAATACAGCCGCATACTCACCTGGGGGCCATGTCACCTATTATTTTTCCAAGTTAACTCATCCCACCGCATACAGCTCCTCTTTGTATAAAGGTAAGAAGCTCACATCCCCTGCATATCTCCTTGCTTGAAGGCTCGCCGCATACTCTGCATCTCCTCTGCGTAAACTCCTTATCCTGGGCGGGGAGGATCTTCTCGAAGCTCTTCAGGGCTGCGTAGAGGGAGCCGGGGTATTTTTCGTCGTATTCCATGAGGAATTTCCTTATAGGGTCTCTCATGGCTTGGGATGCGTTGGGGCATACGCTGGCTTGGAAGGGGATTTTCATCAGGTAGGCGTAGAAGACCACCTCCCGCTCAGGTGTTAGTCGGAAGGGTGTTACCCTAGGTATTGCCCCATCCTCTTCTCTCCGCAGTCCTATCTCAACCCTCTTCAAGTCCCCCCTCAGGATGTTCATGAAATAAGTCTGAACTATGTCATCTAGGGTGTGGGCTGTAGCTATTACCGTAGCCCCCAGCTGCTTGGCTGCGTAGTTAATGGCCTTCCTCCTGAGGACACCGCATACGCTACACGCCTGAAGACCCAACCCCCGGTATTCGCTTGTCTCCATAACCTCCTGCAGGTCAAAGCCGTAAAGCTGCCTAAAGCTGACAACATAAACATCTACACCAAGCTTATTAGCGTATTCAACCGCATACCTAACCGCCTCCTCCCGGTAATCCTCAATCCCCTCATCAACGGTAACGGCGAAAAGCCTAGCCTCCGGGAACCTCTTCTCAATCTTCCAGAGCACATGCAGCAGGGCTAGGCTATCCTTGCCCCCGGAAACGGCGACGGCTATCCTATCATCCCTGCGGAGCATATTATACCTGCCGATAGTCCTCACAACCCTACGCTCAAAAGTCTCTATAAAACAGGCCCTACAAAGCCTCTCGTTGGAGTAAACCCTGTGGTAAACCACCCTATCGCCGCCGCATCTGCTGCAGAGCTGCATCCCCGCTCTATATAATAACTGCATCCGGCTCTTTGATTTAAAGCCGAAGACATTAGGCTGCTCCCCCCAGAAGGGATGAAATTATATAGTTTACACGGTGTCAAAATATAACTGAAATGCTGAAAATATTATATGCGATGAATTCTTTAATGTAAATGCCATGCCTGGTAATAAAGGAAAAGTTGGGTTGACGAAGCTGGAGATGGTTCTCGCGGTTCTATTCGTAATAGCTCTGGTAGCTGCAGGTGCTTCTTGGGCCATGCCTAGGGCTGCCGAGGTTCAGACAGTTACCGAGACTATTGTAAATACTGTAACCAAGACAATAGGGCCTGGTGAGGTTGTAACCGAGACCGTTACGCAGACCGTTGAGAAGACCCTTACGGAGACCGTGACAGTAGCTGCGCCTACTAAGCCTCCTGAGAGGAAGATAAGGCTAGGTTTGCTCACCTCCCTCACAGGCCCCGCAGCGCCCCTAGGCGAGGACC
Source organism: Candidatus Caldarchaeum subterraneum (assembly GCA_015661775.1). Lineage (GTDB taxonomy): Archaea > Thermoproteota > Nitrososphaeria_A > Caldarchaeales > Caldarchaeaceae > SZUA-1515. The sequence continues at coordinate 2,306 of DQVM01000040.1, forward strand.
AGAGGAGAGCCGTAGAGATAGCGGTTGATGAGATTAACGCCATGGGCGGGGTCTTCGTGAGGGAGTTTAACGCCTTCCTCCAGATAGAGGTGTTCTACGGAGATGACCAAACCTCTAGGGAGGGGGCTGTATCGGCTGCTAGGAAGCTAATAACCCAAGACCAGGTAGATGTAATCTTCGGGGGTCTGGGAAGCGCCTTCGGAATGGCCGCCCTCCCAGTAATTCAAGAAAATAAAATCCCCTACGTCCCAACACCCTCAACACCTCTATTCACGAGGACAGAAGACCTAACCATGCTAGACCCTGAGAAATACATGGTCTTCCACTACCAAGCCACAGGCCTTATGTACGGAGCTGCCATGGCTGACTTCGTGGTAGAGGTAATCAAGCCTATACTAGCCCCCGACAGGCCTCTGAGGATTGCGTGGCTCTACCAAGACAGCCCATTCGGCAGCGAGTACTTCAGGGGTTACCAGCTTAGGGTAGAGGAGATGAACTACCCGCTGGAGCTCGTTTACGAGGATAAATTCCCAGTCAGGGCTACTGACTTCAGGGCTCAGTTGACAGAGGCCTTCGCAGCAAACCCCGACGTCCTGTTCCCAATAGGGTTCTTGGGCGAGACGATACCAGCAGTCCAGCAGGCCGTTCTTGAGATAGGTTTTGACAAGAGCAAGACCCACATAGGGCCGCTGTGCGCCTGCGCCGACGTAGTCCCGTTCTACAAGAACCTAGGGAGGGAGGCCGGCGAATACACAACCCTACTAGCGCCGTTCTCCACATACACCCAGCCGGTGAAGGGTGTAACCGAGAGGGTTCAGGAGTTTAGGCAGAAGTACCAGGAGAGGTATGGGGCTCTACCTGGTCTGCTGGGGGCCTCCGCCTACGACGCGGTCTACATAATAGCTAGGGCTATATACCTGGCGGGGACGCTTGATAAGGCGGCTATCATAGAGGCGTTGGAGGACGTTAAGATGGACCAGATACTGCTCCCTGTAAAGGGAGGTAAGATAACGTTTGACGAGTTCAACGAGGTTGAGTTCGACCTCTTCGTAACGCAGATGTTCTGGGACGAAACGTTACAGGAGCTGAGGCCTAAGGTCATCTGGCCGTCTGAGCTGGCTGAGGCGGAGTACATCCACCCATCCTAAACACATTTTTAATTTTTATAGAATTAAGGTTAACCTCTAAATTTTTTTACTGCTATAAAATAACGGCTCAGGGGATGTGGAGAGAATATGGTTGAGATACCTGTGTATCTGCTTGCCCAGGTCTTTCTATGGGGTTTGATAAACGGGAGCATCTACGTCCTACTCGCAGCCGGTCTAGCTATAATCTTCGGAGTCATGAAGGTGATTAACTTCGCCCACGGGGAGTTGATGATAATAGGAGCTTACCTAACATTCTTCGCATCCCTCTACACGGGCCTTAACCCGTACATAGCCATGCTCATCTCAGTAGCTGGAGTGGCTGGGGTAGGTGTTATAGTGCAGCGTTTCGGCTTCGGCAAGATAAGGGGAGCAGCCAAGATAAACGAGATATTCCTCAGCATAGCGCTTATACTAATCTTCCAAAACCTGATGGGAACCCTTATAATACCATACTTCAAAGACCCGGTCTTGATAAAATCCCCACTGGCGGGTAAGGTCCTGAGGCTGGGGATAATCAACATCCGCTACGACTTCATAACCATGATAGCTATAACGTGGAGTGTAATGGCGCTCCTCTTCTTCTTCCTAAAGAAGACCGACACAGGGAGGAGCATGAGGGCGGTAAGCCAAAACAGGGTAGCAGCCCAGCTCATGGGGGTTAACGTAGATAGAATAGATATAATCAGCTTCGCCATGGGATCTACGCTGGCCGCCGTGGCAGGCTCCCTACTGGGCTTGATAACCCCCTTCGACCCCTACACGGGGACGTTACCAGCTATAAAGGCCTTCGCGATAATAATCCTAGGCGGGTTGGGCAGCGTACTAGGAGCTGTGGTGGGTGGGTTGATATACGGGATAGCAGAGGGTTTCGCGGTCTTCTTCCTAGGAGGCGCGTGGAGGGATACGGTAGCCTTCGCCATACTAATACTAGTCCTGCTCTTCAGGCCTGAGGGCCTGTTTAGGGAGGGGGCGTGAGAATGGCCGGGGCACTGACGGGGATGAAGAAATACTTCATCAGAGCCCTCTTGATGGCCGTAGCCTTCGGAGCCTTCGCGGCGCTGGTTAAACAGCCGTTCCTGATAGAGGTGGTGACGTTCGTCTTCATCTTCTCCATCTACTCCCTTTCATGGAGCTTGATGGCTAACTCGGGTCAGATATCGCTGGGGCATGCCGTCTTCTTCGGCTCAGGGGCTTACGCATCCACCTTAATGGCCAGAAACCTAGGCCTCCCACCGCCTGTAGCTATACTAGTAGGTCCTCTGGTGGCTGCGTTGATAGGCCTGGGAATAGGCAGGCTCTGCATAGGGTTGAGGGAATGGTTCTTAGGAATGGTTACCTTCGGCTTCTCCATAATCGCGCAGCTTATAGTGGTTGAGCATCTTGGGTGGCTCACTAAGGGATGGGATGGAATACCCGTGCCGAGGCTTCTACCAGAGGAGATACCCCTAGAAGCTGCTCCCAC
>DQVM01000113.1 GCA_015661775.1 Candidatus Caldarchaeum subterraneum
AAGACCCTCAGCAGATACCCCGGCCCGCATCCTACTTCTACTACAACCCCCCTCGTGTATGGGAGCTGCCTTATTGAGTCTTCCAGCAGGTAGGTATCCTCCCTCGGCTCGTACATGCCTGCTACATGACCTGAGAACCCTCCCTGACTGGGGTCTCAGGAGCCAGCGGGGTTATCTTATCCTCAGACTCCACCGCTGCTAGTATCATGCACTCCGACACCTCCCCCCGCAGTTTCTTAGGCTGTAGGTTGGTTACGAAGGCGTAGTATTTTCCTACGAAGTGTCCTGGTTCGTATAGATGCCCTAGCCCCGTTAAGGCTTGTAGGGTCTTGTCTCCGAAGCTTACCTTCAGCTTGATTATCCTATCAGTCCCCTTCAGCCGCTCAGCCTCCAGCACCTTACCAACCCGTATCTCAACCCGCTTAAACTCATCTATGCTTATCGTAGCCATGCAAATAAAGGCCAAACATCAAGATAAAAACATACACGGCTAAATCGTTTCAGGTATGTTTGAGAAAAAATATCCGAAAATTTTTTATCCTTCTTACATCATACATAATAGCGAGGATTGGAAATGGCTGCGAAGAAAAAGAAGAAGACAAGTAAGAAGACCAGCAAGAAGGCAGGTAAGAAGAAAGCTAAGACCATGAAGAAGAAAGCTGCGAAGGCTAAAAAGAAGAAACCTGCGAAGAAAGCTAAGGCACGTGTCAAGCCAGCTCCAGCTGAAGTGGAGGCTGGTACAGGGATTAGCTAAAGGGGGAGTTGCGGTAACCCCCAACCCCTCCCCTCCCTCTTTTATTTTCCCCTAGTAATACCTCAGCTCCCTGGCTTTTCTTATTGTTGGTTCTCGTCTCCCTAAGCTGAGAAGCGCGTCTGTAGCTACCGCCGTCATCAGGGGGGCTGCGTAGATGGCTACAATCTCTAGGGGGGTTCTGGTTACGATTGTGGTGAAAACCCTATCTAAGTAGGTGCTCCAGTATATTGTTCCTTTAACGTTTGGGAGTATGGTTATCGTCATCGTTATCCAGATGAGGTAGTATAGGCTTGTTAGGAGGAGCGAGGCCCTTACAGCAGACCCCCGGTCTACGCTCATAACCCCTATCACAGCACCCGCCACAAGCCACGTCAGCATGGGTAACGAACCGTAGCTGAGGAAATCCCCCGGTAAAGGCATTAAAACCCCCCCTCCCAGCATCTGGGTTATTGGGAATAGCATAGGCGTCAAAGCTGTAAGCAGGATGGCGAGCAACATAACCTGCAGCGGCTGTACATACGTTACAGGCTGGTTCATGGTGATGATTAGGCCGATTAACGTAAGTACTGCAAGCCCTAGGGTTGCTAGGTGTAAAGCCCCCGGCATCTCCTCTCAAGGGGCTTTAAGCCTCAGCAGGGGGTTATAAATTGATTCTAGCCCTGTTGCGCGTTGGGTTAGCTGGCTATGACGCCTGTTATTCCCCTGTATTAAGCCGGCCTTTCTTCTCAAACTGCTTCTCGTAAAGTGTCTTAAGCCTCTGTAGGGTGTCCACCTCCTGCGGGTGTTTATCCCACCTTATCCTCGTAACCCTTGCGAAGCGGAGGGCGTATCCGCTTCTGTAGTGGGGGCTTTGTTGAATCTCGTTGTAAGCAACCTCCACCACCAGCTCGGGCCTCACCACCACACCCCACTCCATGTCTTTTATCTTAATTGACTGCAGGTAGCTTGTTATCTCCTCGAACTCCTTGTCTGTTAATCCTTTGAAGGTCTTGCCCACCATCTCGAACCTACCAGTCTCCTCGTCCAGCACAGCTAGGTGGTAGTTGCTTAGCCAGCCTCTTCTCCTTCCATGCCCCCACTCAGCCGCTATTATAACTACATCCAAGGTGTCCGCTGGTTTTACTTTGAGCCACTTACCTCCCCTGCGGCCGGGGGTGTAGAGGCTACGCGGGTCTTTAGCCATAACCCCTTCATAACCCTGCTCCACCACGTTACTTAGGAAGGCCCCGGCCTCCTCTGGGCTTTCGGTCAGCAGCTGCGGTGTTAACAGATGCTTATCTACTGTTATCTCCTCCAGCAGCCGTCTCCTCTCGGTGAGGGGCTTGTCTATGCAGGGCCTCCCCTCCAGTAGGAGGAGGTCGAAGAGCTGTAGCCTGAGGGGTATCTCCGCTGCTGCCTTCTCAACCTCCTTCTCCCTGCCGAGGCGTTTCATGGTTTCTTGGAAGGGGAGGGGGCGGTTTCTCTCATCAACCGCCATGACCTCGCCGTCTATTATCGCTTCCCTGCACCTAACCCCTTTACGTATAGCCTCCTCCACGTCTGGTAGGCTCTTGGTTACCTCAGTCAGCCTGCGGGTGTATAGCCTGACCTCGCCTCCGCTTATGTGTATCTGCAGCCTAACTCCATCGTATTTTGGTTCGAAGATTGTTTTACCTCCGTGTTCTATTAAGGCTTCTTTGACTGATTGGGCCATTTCAGCCAGCATGGGCTTTACGGGGTTGAAGGGTTTAAGCTCCACCGTTTCTAGCTCCCTCTTGAGCGTCTTCTCGGCAAGCTCCCCCAAGTCGCCGACGAGCATGTCAAATCTTCTTATCCGCTCAGCGTCAACCCCAGCTACCTGAGCCAAAGCATCTAGAAGCAGGCCATGGCTTACTCCATGCCTCATCTCGCCGAAGATTATCCTGAGGAGCCACTTCTCCTCCAGCGGCCCAGCCCTTGAGAGGAGCGACTGTAGGATGGCTTTCTTCACCCCCCGCGACCCCGGGCCCTCCTGCTTGGCCATGCTCCTGAGGAGCTGTAGGACGTCCTGTATCGTTAGCTCCGATTGGAGTAGCGTGGCTACTTTACCGCCTTCTAGGGCCTCGGATACCGTTGCCCAGCCCACGTTGATGGGTTCCCGCCTCTTCTCTCCTGACGGGTTGCCCACCAGCAGGTATGCAGCGGCCTTTGCATCCTCCGGGCTTAGGGCCTTAAGGTAGCTCGCCACCAGCTGTATCTTCGCGTTCCTCTCGCTCGTCTCAGCCAGTTTCTCACAGAGCTCCGCGAATTCTCTGAAGCTGCTGCCTGTCATTCCACCTCTATCCTAACCCCAGCTGCCTCGGCCAGCTTGAGCTTTAGGTATAGGATTCCGTTGACGTATCTAGCCTCTGAGGCTTCGGGGGAGACTCTACGGTGGAGGCGTATGAGCTTACGTATTGGTTTTGAGTATGTCTGGAGTTCTTTAGCTTCTGGGTATGGGGGCTCGGCGGGTGAGCCTGTAACCTCCACCATATCCTCCTTCACCGATATGCTTATGCCTTCTTTGCCGCAGCCGGGGAGGGGTATCATGATGTATAGGAAGCCGTTCTTCTCCAGCTCAGCCTTACCCAGCAGCCTCTCCACCTCAGGGGTTATTCTGCTTACCGACTCCTCCACAACCTCCCTTATCCTATCAGCCAAATCCCGCGCCCATCTAGTTAGCTCATCACCTGCTGAACGTCTCCCAGACATTCCACCCACCCTATGTATTAATTCCCTCCTAACAAGCTAAATACTTATGTAGAGGGGAGAATCATTTCTGACAGCCTGTTATCAGGAGCATTATGCGAGGAGAGGTTTCATGAGATGCGCCGTATGCGGTAGGGATGAGCTGCTTCCTTTTACCTGCGTCTACTGTGGAGAGCACTTCTGCGCCGAGCATAGGCTTCCTGAGAAGCATAGCTGCTTAGGCATCCAAGCCGCTAAGAGCCCTGAGGAGATTAAGCGGCGGGAGGTGGAGGCTAGGAGGGGTGAGGGGTGGGGTTACTTCCAAGCCCCCCAGCCTAGGGTGGTTAGGCGGGTGGGGTATGCAGGTGTTATGGGGAGGGAGGAGCCTCTGCATCTACTTGCCGGGGCTGCTCTCGTGGCGTTGATAGGATACTCCCTCAACCCTAGGCTTATCTCAAACCCTCCTGTCCTAGCCGTCCTCCTAGCCGGCTTCGTGGCCTCCTTCATAATTCATGAGATAGCCCATAAGCTAATGGCCCAGAGTAAGGGCCTCTTCGCAGAGTTCAGAATCTACCCCCTAGGAGCGGTTATAACGGCCATAACAGCCCTGCTCCCATTCTTCAAGGTTATAGCACCGGGAGCGGTTAGGATAGTGGGCTCCGCAACCCGTGATGAGATAGGTGTAATAGCCCTAGTAGGGCCTGTAACCAACATAATACTCGCGGCGGCCTTCGCCTTAATAGCCCCCGCAGTCCCCTGGTTCCCCTTCAGGTACCTAGCCTACCTAAACGCCTTCATAGCCTTCTTCAACCTAATCCCCTTCCCACCGCTGGATGGGCATAAAGTTATGAGCTGGAACGTAACAGTCTGGGCTATACTATTGGTAATCTCCCTAGCGCTCCTATTCATCCTATAAGCTGCTCCTCAGCTTAAGCTAGAGGCTTCATCCGAGAGTTCAGGACTTTCAATTCCTTTTCGGATTCACGAATTGAACGACCTGATAGAATACCTGGAGCGGCTTTCTTTATAACCTCTCCTGGAAAGCGTGTTACGTTTTTTGGTTCGCCGGGGGTGGGATTTGAACCCACGCGGCCCAAAGGGCCACCGGCTCTCCAGGCCGGCCCTCTACCGGACTAAGGGACCCCGGCTTTCCTCTACTCCCCTTCTCCTCTGTGGATTTATCTATTTTGTCCTTCTTAGGCCTCCTTTCCATATGCTGGGGTATGTTTTTCTCTCCATTATTACGCGTTGTACGTCTACTGCTATACCCTCCGTGGCTTCTAGCATGGTTTTGCTGTTCATCAAGGCCCTGCCCAGGGCTATTAGCTCGTTTTTAAGCGTCATTACGGCTACGAGGCTTCCTTCCTGAATGTCTGAGTCTAGCTTTGCTACGCCTGCTGCGGCTAGGTCTGCTCCGTGGCAGATAGCGTCTACTGCTGTGTCCATTACGTAGACCTTTGGGAGGAGTTCTACGCATCTCTCCATGGGCTGTATGGCTTTACGTATCTTCTCCTCCTGCCCTTCCTCCTTAAGGAGCTTAACCGCTTCGTATAGCTCCAGCATGGTCACCGCCTCCTCCTCCACGAAGGGCCCAGCCCTCACCCTACGCAGCTCCTCCATATGCGCCCCAACCCCCAGCAGCTCCCCAATATCGTGGCAGATCTTCCTCACGTAAGTACCTGCCGAGCAGGCTACTCTAAAGAGGACATTCCTCCCCTCCCTCTCAAGCACCTCCATGCGGTAAACCGTCCTAACCCTAGGCCTCCTAGCCACAGACGACCTAACAGGCGGGACCTGGTATATCCTCCCCGTAAAAAGCCTAAACACCCTGTTAAGCTCCTCATCCCCAACCCCTCCATGCAGCTCCATCAAGCATATGTACTCCTTACCGCTTTGCATAACCGCCGGGGCGCATTTGGTGGCTTCCTCCAGCATCATCGGCAGAACCCCTGAGACGGCGGGATCTCCCCAAAGGTGCTACTCTTCTAGGGTCCCGCCGTGCCCTGCTAGGGATATGCCGAGCATGTTCTTTACGGTTGCGGCTACTTCGTGGCTTGTTGGGCCTCTGTGCTTGTCTAGGTTTATGACGCCGTGGCGTATGTGTTTTTCTATTGGTCTTTTGCTGGGGTCTGTTCCGTAGCTCCAGTCGGTTTCGGCCTCCACCCTTACTAGGGTCTCCCTCCTAGCCTCCCAAGGGGGTGTTAAGGCGTCCAAGCGGCTTCTCCCCGCCTCCGCATATACTCCTCAAGCCCAGCCTCCACCAGCGCCTTCAGAACCTCATCGTCGGAAGCCTCCTCCCGTATGTCTATCTTATGGGGGGTGAATGAGAGGTGGGAGGCATTAACCCTCCTCCTCCTGACTCCAGTCAGCTTCTTAGGCCCCGTAACCAGAACCATGTTCTTATCCACTACGCCCACCACCACGCACTTACCCCCGGCATCACGTCCAGCTAGCTTCACACAAACCCTTCCTATCAGGTCTTTCATAGCCTTTAGCAACCTCCGAACAAGGTATTCTATCAGGAGAATTTAAACGATATTACGGGATATGTGAAAGAGGTATGAAGCGTCTGTTAATCTATGCATCCCACCTACTCCTCTTCACGGTTTTTGTCCCCTACGTCATGTATCTTCTTGCTACTTTGGCGGAGCCTCTGATGGGTTTCAAACCTCCGGCGGCGTTTACTTACATCCTACCCATCCCCGGGTATGCGTTGATTCTGCTCGGCTTGGCTTTGATGCTTAGGGCCGAGGTTGATATGTATATGCACAGCGGGGGGACTCCATTCCCCTTCTACAACCCTACCGAGAGGCTGGTCAGGGAGGGGATATACGCCTGCACCCGAAATCCCATGTACCTAGGCACGACGCTGGAGTACTGCGGCCTCGCCTTGGCTTTGAACAGGCTGTTAATGCTTCCCATCGCGTTGGCTACGCTGGGGCTTGCCATGACGCTCTACTTCATGCATGAGAAACCCAAGATTGAACGGCTTAACAGCAGGGAGGCCCTTGAATACCTATCCTCAACACCCCTGCTTATACCCAGAGCTAAATGTCTAAAGCAAGCCTTTTTCTTTAAAAGAGGCGAAAAACCAGCCACGTAGTATAAACGTCTCTAGGGATGATAGATATGCGGGAGAAGGTTGTGGTTTGTATAAGCGGTTTCGCGGCAACGGGGAAGTCTACCGTAGGCAGGCGGCTGGCGAAAAACCTAGGGCTACGCTACATCTCAGGCGGGGATGCGCTCAAGTCTATAGCGGTTGAGATGGGGTATAGACCCGGCGGTAAAGACTGGTGGGAGAGGGAGCAGGGCCTTAAATTCCTGGCCAAGAGGGGCGAAGACCCCAGCTTCGACAGGAGGGTTGACGAGAAGCTGATGGAGATGGCCCTTGAGGGGGATGTGGTTATAGATTCATGGGTTTTGCCATGGCTTCTAGATAGGGAGAGGAGCTACAACATATGGCTGAACGCATCGGAGGAGGCGAGGGCTGAGCGGATGGCTAGACGTTCAGGCCTGAGCAGGAAGAAGGCGCTTGAGATACTTAGGCAACGGGATAGGGAGAGCAGCGAGATATACAAAAAACTATACGGGATTGAGCTGGGCAGGGATTTCAAGCCCTTCCACCTAGTTGTGGATACTACTCTGCTGTCGGAGGAGCAGGTCTACAGGGTTGTGGAGGGGTGTGTCAGGAGGTTCTTCCGTATATAGGAGGCGTCTCCAACCCCCATTCCCTAGCAACGCCCATCTCAAGGCCGTAACGTAGGCATCTATGGCATACGTTTCCCCCGTATAGCCTTGAAACCCTCACCTCCGTCCTGCTCAGCTTCCTAGGCTTCTCCCTAGGTATGCCCCTCAGCTTATCTCCGCAGATGGCGCACCTAGGGTAGCCCGGCTTCTCTTCCTTGTAGTGAGTTACAACCCTGCCCCCGGGTGTTCTAACGCTTACCCGTTTCCTGCTTCTTGTCCTTAACATTCTTCTCGGCATGTTTACCCACCTCCGATACTGAGAAGCTTATCCCCAGCAGCTTAGCTAGCGGCGAGTTTACTGCGAAAAACGACAATATGAACCATCCGTAGAACTGCAGCTTTCCCTCGGAGGCTATGAAGGGGATGTCAAGCCCTGAGGGCATGTATCCTATCGTCTTAGGCTGGCCGTCGGGGGTTATGAAGAAACCAGCAGCTAGGGGGTAGAAGGTGAAGAAGATAATCAAGCTGGCGAACATGACTATCATGTTCTTCTTACTCACCTCGGCGTTGAGCTTCTGGATATACTCCTTCTTCTTCTCCAGCTTCTGTATCGTCTTCTGGTCGTTCTTCCTCTTGGCGTTTAGGAGCTCCCGCTGGTACGCCTGTATCTCCGCCATCTTCTCCATATCCTCCCTCTTCAACACCGCCTTACGTATAGCCAGCGTTATGAAAGCCAGCAGACCAGCCATCCCCATTATAGAGAGCATATCCACCAGCATGCTACTCCTCACCCAGCAACCTACCCAACGCAGGATACATCTCAGACACCCTCTCCCTCACCAACAGCTGGTAATACTGATACAATATCCCAACCATCAGCAGTATCCCTATCCCGGAGCCGAAGACGTTGAAGTAATCCGCCACGCTGCCGACAAGGCCTATTATAATCCCACCTAGAATAGTCACAGCTGATATGTATTTCCTGATGACGTTGGCGATAACCGTTGGGGAGCGCCTGAACCCAGGTATCTGCATACCGGCGTTTATCAGCTGCTTCGCTACTTTCTCAGGCGAGAGACCCCCTATCTGGACCCAGAACTTGGCGAAGAGGACTGCGAAGACCGTGAGGAGGAGAGCGTAGAGGACGGCCCTCACAGGGTCCGCGGATACATCTATTAGGTTACGGGGCCCTAGGGTGTAGTACGCCAGCCCCCCAGTCGGTATAGGCTGGCCACCTCCCTCAGGTAGCTGGAAGGTCCCTATCAGGTTTAGGAGCAGGTTATCGTTGTTGGGGTTGAACCTGCTCCAGATTATCGACCCTATGTAGTATATGTTGCTGAAGATGGTGGAGGCGAAGATTATAGGTATGTTGGAGACGTAGAGGAGTTTGATAGGGTACTTAGCCCTGTAGCCGGAGAACCGGGCGTAGGAGATGGGTATCTCTATTCTGACCGACTCTAGGTAGATTAGTATTAGGATTAGCGTTACGGTGGCTACGAGGCCTACTACGTCTGGGAAGAAGCCCCTGATAATTAATGGGGTTAAGTTGCCCACCGCAAATCCCTGAGCCAACGCTAGTATAATCCCTTGGAAGAACCCGTCATCCAGCGTTATGGGTGAGAAGAGGCTGAGGAATATCTGCTGCGCAACCCCCGCAGCTATGAAGAGGCTAATCCCGCTCCCTAGGCCCCAGCCCTTCTGAACCATCTCATCCAGCATTATTATAACAACCGTGGCTGCTACGAGCTGGACCAGAACCAGCAAGGCTTGGTTTTGATTCAGCGGCCCGAAGAACCCGCCGAAGGTAAAGGCGACAGCCTCAAAGACCGTAACAACTATAGCTAGCATCTTGCTGGCGGAGGTGAAGAGCCCCCTATCCTCAGGCTTGCTTAAATCTAGCTTTATTATCTCAGCGCCTACGAGAAGCTGGAGGATAAGGCCTGCGGTTACTATCGGGCCTATTCCGAGTGTTGTTAATGTCCCTTGGTTGGCTGCGAAGATTATGTTGAGGAGCAGCGGGGTTTGGCCTACTACAGCCGTGCTTGGGATTCCGTATAGTATCGTATCGCCCATCCATAGGTATATCACCAGAGCTAAGGCGGTCCACATCAGCTTCTCTCCTAAGCTGACCTTCCTCCCCGGTTTCTTAATCTCAGGGAGGGAGCGGCTCACCTTCTCGAAGAACGTCCTTACCGGCGTTGACATGATCTCTCCACTCAGGTTTCCGCTAATCCTTTCCCTTCCCAACTTAATAATCCTTTACGGAACTCGGTTAAAGTTTAGATACCACTACCCAGCCTGAGGCTGGGGAGGCTGTATCCTGCCCCCGGCTTTGTTTATCTTCTCCTCAGCAGCTTTGCTCCAGCTCTTAACTATTACAGTAACGGGTTTGTCTATGTATCCTTTTCCGATGAGCTTATCTACGCCCATTCTGGCTAGGTTTATCTCCGTGCCTCCCAGCTTCTCTACAAGCCCTGCGAGCTCGTTTATGTTTATGGCGTGCACCTCTTTTGAGGTGGGGTTGTGGAATCCTTCTTTGCCGAAGTAGCCTGTCTTCAGGAGCTTTGTCCACTTATGCTTATGCCCTCCCGCCATGCCCCGGCCTCCTTTAGCTCCTGTTTTACGGTGCTGGCCTATCTGGCCCCACCCCATAGTCCTAGAACCCCGTCTCTTCCTAACCTTCCTGAGGCGTGTAGGCATGCTGCGTTCACCTTCCTTTACATGCGGAGGGGAGTTTATATTAAACCTACGCCATCCTCCTAATCAGCTCGTTTATCGCATCCCCCCGGTCTCCCCACTCACCCTTATCCTTGTAGGGCCTTTTTATGCTGTGTTTAAACCCTTTACGCGGGGGGTGGAGCCTGACGTAAGGCCTGAGGCCCAGCTTCTCCCTAAGCTCCTTCAGCTTGGAGGGTGTGTTAATTATCTGCTCGGCCAGCTCCTCCACCGTCTTGACGCCTATCCCCTTCAAGGCCTCGTCTCCCAGCCTTCCGTCCCCTCTTATCTCCATCCGCTTCAGCAGGGTTATCAAGGTCTGTTTATTCGGCGTGCCCCAAGTTATGTAAGGGGCCACCTTCCTGAGCATACCCCTTACCGCGGGGGTGTCGGGTATTATGACCGCGTAGTTTGTCCGCTTCAGGTTGAGTAGCTGGAGGGTTTTCTTCACATCTGGATGCAGGCCTACATGACCCTTCAGCCTAACAGCAACCAAGATAGGCACTTCAACCCACCCTCCACATCTCAGGCATCACTATCTTGTTCGTATTCCTCAAGGCCATGTAGGTTGCTCCTACGAATGATAATGTTGTTCTGGTTTCTCCGAAGCTCCTTGTCCAGCAGTCCCTGACGCCCGCAAGCTCCAGCAGGCGTTTAGGAACCTCGCCGGCAACTATCCCCAATCCCCTTGGGCCTGGGAGGATGTAGAGCTTCACACTACCCCACTTCCCCCCGGTGATGGTGGACATGCTATGAGGCTCTCCGCATCCGCACTCCCAGCTCCCGCATCCCCTCCTGACGGGGATTATGTTTAGCTTCGCCGCTCGTATAGCCTTCTCTATCGCTGAAACCACGTGAACCGCCTTCCCGGTTCCTAGGCCTACGTATCCATCCCTGTTGCCTACCACGACTATGGCTTTGAACCGGGTCTTCTCACCGGCATCCGTCTGCCTCTGAACTATCTTCACGTCTATAACCTCCTGCTCCAACCCGGGTAGTAGGTAATCAACTATCTCAGGCTCGGTTATCTTGAGGTGGTTCTGGAAGATCTGCTCCATGCTGGTTATCTTACCCTCCAGAACCATCCTACCCAGCTCCGTTCTAGGAACCCAGCCCTCTACTCCCGTGCTCACGCCTCTTTCCCACCCCCATACCGCTCCAGTATCTTATTCTTAACCTCTTCAAACACATCGGGTAGCCTTGAGTAGAAGCCGGGGTCGCATCTCCTGAACTGCACCCTATCCGGCTGCTCTGCGAGGCTGTTGAAGTATTCCTTCACATGCTCCCCCCTCACCCTATCCTCATCGGGGAAGACCTCCTCAGCAGCCGGTATCTCAAGCCCCGCGTCGGCTGCCCCCTTCACCGCTGCGAAGAGCCTTGAGCCGTATACCGGCCTCTGAAGCCCTAGGTCTACTATCGCTTTTTCATAGCCTTTGCTGAGCGCCATCTTGCCCGCTAGGAGGCCTGTTAAGTAGGCTGCGGGTAGGTTTTTGAAGCCGCCCCTCCACCCGTACTCAGCCAGCTTCTTGGAGGTGACCGTTATGACCGTTTGGTCTCCCCCGGCTTTAGAGAGTATGAGCTGGACTATCAGATACCTGTTGGTTCTCCTTATAACTAGGCGGGGTAGGCCCGACTTTACCAGCTTAAGCCTCTTCCTATAGTCTGTTAATCCCTCCCTCCTTCTTCTGGGGGGCATGCGGAGCAGGAGCCTAGTCTTCATGCTATACAACCACCTTCCTCAGCATCTTATTCGCCTTAATATACTCCTTCAGCGAGGAGACGGATTTGAAGGAGCCTGCCTTAACCATCAGGTAGAGCTTCCTGTAGCTGCTGTGGTCTAGCAAACCCTTGTCACGTAGCTGCTTTAGGTAACGCCTCTGGGGTCTTACGGTGTTTATCCACCTCCTCTTCCTAGGGATTATCGAGTATTTTCCCCCCTTCCTGCTACCGGGGCCTCGCCTCCTCCTACGCATCCTTAAACGTCCTCTGCTGACGCCCTTCTTCGGCTCCTTATAGATAGCCCCGTCGTGGATGAGCTGCTCTACCTCCCTCCGGGTTATCGCCGACTCTATATCCTCCAGCCTCTCTGGGTCGAACCTAACCCTGCTGACCCCGCATTTAAGCAGGTCAGCTGCAATCCTCTTCTGCATCTCCAGCTTCACTCCTCCCCTTCACCTCCCTCCTCAGCGGAGGCCGGCTGGAATCCGGGCAGGGGGTTGAGAACCTTAATCCCCCTCTCCAACGCGGCCTCCATTATCTTCATCCTCTTCAACCGGCCTACGCCCCCGGCTATCCTAGCCGCTTCAGTATCTGGGTTTATCCCCTCAAGGTCTTCAGGCCTGTGCACTAAAACCTCCCGGTATCCTGAGGGGTGTAGGCCTCGGTATTTCCTGGGGGAGCCGTATCCTATCTTGACTAGAGGGGGGGCTCCTCGGACTTGGAGGCGCATCTTACTATCCTTACCCCTTGGGCGTCTCCAGTTGGGTTTGAGCCTGACATACCTCCAGCTCTCCTGCCTTCTAAACTCTGGTTTTTTCCTCCTCTTCTCCAACACGCTGCGTGGAATCTTGATAGGCAAACCTAACACCCCGTCGTTTTACCTTGTTTAGTTATTATTTAACGGCATTTCACTTCGCAATCCCCATCTCCTTCTGGTAGATGTATATGCCGTCTAGGAATTTTCTTGGGTCTTTGCGTTTTATTTTACAGGCCTGCTCTATGTTGGCTGCCGTCTGGCCTACATGCTCTTTGTTTATGCCCGTTACTATAACGTCATCCCCCTTCACGGTTACCTTAGTTCCATCTCCAACTATCTTGGCCCTTCTCCGGTAGCGTTCTCCTAGGAAGTTCTCTATTATTACCTGACCCCCCTCGACCTTGACGGTTATTGGGAAGTGGGATGAGACTATCTTAAGCCTGTAGGTGTAGCCTTCTGTTACTCCTTTTACCAGGTTTTTTATCTTGGAGACTACTGTTCCGAGCAGGGCTTCTGAGCGTCTGCTGCTTCCCGGCAGCTTGACGTGGATAACTCCGTCTTGTAGGGTTATTTCTGCACCTGTGTGGCTTAGGTTCTCCTCTGCTGCTCCCAGCTTCCCCACTACCTTGACCACCCCCTCCACTACCTCCACTTTAACATCTTCAGGCGGTTTGTACGTTGCCTCTACGAAGCGTGGTTTAGTAGACGTAGCCAAGTAGCTTCCCCCCTATTCCCTGCTGCTTAGCCTCTATATGAGCCATAACCCCCTTAGACGTAGTTACCACTAATATTCCCATATTCCTGCCGGGTAGGTATTGCTTCTCCCAAGACTCGAACTCATCCTTCCTCACGCTGAACCTAGGCTTAATCGGGGCTGATTTGTTTATCCTTCCGAGGAGCTGTATCCTGAACTTCCCTCCCCTGCCGTCTTCTATATACTCGAACGCCCCTATGTAGCCGTGTCTCTGGAGAACCTTCAACACCTCCCCTATCAGTTTAGAGGCTTTATAGATGCATTCACGGTTCCTCACCATCTCGTTGTTCTGCAGCGTTGTGAAGAGGCCTGCAACCCAGTCTACAGCCATGTACAGCACCCTCCTCTATTTTTATGAGTATACCTTGAAGCCCAGCATAGGGCCTATTTCATTTATACAACGCCTGCATACCATGAGGCCGTACTTCTGGATAACCCCTACGTGGGTTCCGCATCTCCTGCATCTTACAACCCCTCTGCCGAACTTTCTATCCTTCGGTGGTTTGTGCTTCACTCCCCTTCACCCACTATCTTAACTTCTGGTATCAGCTCCCGGATGAAGCTTACCGCCTCCTCCTTCGTTACCCTCTGCCTCTTCCCCATCTTGGATCTTCTCCGTCTTCTTAAGGTTATGCGGTATCCGGGTTTTGTGAGGTGGACGCATACGTCCATCCCGATTATGCCTAGGTTTGGGTCGTATTTCGTCCCCGGTATGTCTAGGTGTTCCCTTATGCCGAAGGAGAAGTTGCCGTTGTTGTCGAAGCTGGATTCCTTCAGCGTGTTGTTCACCGCTTTGAGGGCTTTTAGCAGGAAGTCTAGGGCTCTCTGCTTCCTGAGGGTTACCCTAAGCGCTATAGGCTCCCCCCTGTGTATTCCGAAGCCTTTGATTGTCTTCTTAGCCTTCCTCACCTCAGGTCTCTGGCCGACGAGGGATACGAGTATCTGCTCGGCCTTCTCCAGCCTAGGCCCAGCCTCCCCCACGCAGCAGTTTACCACAACCTTCTCTATCCTAGGCCGCTGCATGGGGTTCCTCCTCTCAACCTTCTCCTCTAAGGTAACGCTATCCATGGCTCCGAGTCACCCACCGGCATTACGTAGGTGAGTAGGGTTGTTATATTCCCTTTCCCTGAGACCTCAACTACGACTTTAGGCTTGTCGGGGTAAGTTACATCCTTCTTAATAGCGGTTACCCTGCCGTGGAGCCCCATCTTGGAGCCTTTGGTTATAAGCACGTATACCTCTTCTTTAAGCGGTATATGGGCCTGTATCTGCTGGTCTGGGAGGCTTATCTTTAAGCTGTCCCCCGTCATATACCCCCTAACCTGCTCATCAACGTTCTTGAACCGTATATTCCTGCCATCATGTAAGGTGAGCTGCAGATCTCCGCCCCTGACGTGCATCTTATTCCTTACCTGCCCTATCTTAAACCCAGCTTCCTCGTCTTGGATTTTGAAGGGCTTAAGCCCCTTCCGGGGTTCTGGGAGGA
The DNA here is from genome assembly GCA_015661775.1 of Candidatus Caldarchaeum subterraneum. Classification (GTDB taxonomy): domain Archaea; phylum Thermoproteota; class Nitrososphaeria_A; order Caldarchaeales; family Caldarchaeaceae; genus SZUA-1515. The sequence goes on from DQVM01000113.1 coordinate 14,558, forward strand.
TTCTGTAATGCTCCCCCGCTTCGGGGAGGGAGATTACGTCCATTAAGCCGACTGGGAACTTGTGGTCAGTAACAACCCGGCCGTCCACCGTGACTTTACGCATCTTGATTATCTTCCTAGCTGTCGCAGCGTCTTCGGCGTAGTTTAGGAAGTCCCTGATGATGATTATTAGGGGTATGCTCCAGTTCTTCGGATGCGGCCCTGGCCTAGGTGCTGTTGTGAAGACGGTTCTGGTTGTTGGGTAGTGTTTAGGCGCTGCTAGGCTCTTTAGATGTGTCATTCCCCTCCCTCCAGCTTCTTACGCCTATACTCATCCTCTAGGTTAAGCTGCGTTATCATGACCTTCGCCACCGCTACCGGCACGTGGACTGTGCTTCCATCCACCTTCTTACGGGTAACGTTCTCAACATAAACCCTTCTATTCCTCCTATCCACCTCCCGCACCTTACCCTCAACGCCCTTGAAATCACCCCACATTATCTTAACCGTATCACCTACTCTTACCGGGAATGAGCGCCTACCATACTTCTCCCTCAGCTCAGGCGCTAGGTGGGCTGACATCAGCTTAGGTAGTCGGTGTTTAGGCGTGTTGTAGAGCTTCTTACGTTGTTTCCTAGGTTTCATAGACATTAGCCAGCACCTCTCATACTATTATGTTGGCTGCGTTGGCTATTCTAGGCCACCTCTCAGCCGCTTCACGGGCTACTGGGCCTTTAATCTCCGAGCCCTTCAAATCGCCTTCAGGAGATACTAGAACCGCCGCGGTATCCTCGAACATTATCCAAGTCCCATCTGGCCTTCTGTAGGGTTTTCTCTGCCTTATCACGACAGCGTGTAGGGGTTTCTTCCTAAGGTCTATAGGCCCCTTCTTCACAGTAACGCTGACCAAATCACCTACGCAAGCTGAGGGAACTCGTCTGAACCTGCTCTTGATGCCGTGAACTTGTATTATCTTCAGCAGCTGGGCTCCTGAGTTGTCTGCGCAGGTGACTAAAGAGCCTAAGACTATGGTCCTTGGTATGTTAGGTCTTCTCTCTAAAATCCCTACAGCCGCTACTGCTCTTGAGCGTCTAGACATTCACATCCACCCCGCTACTATTAACGTGAATACCCTCCATGGCTGAGTCTCTAGTTTTAAAGAGCTGAAATAAAAATTAAACCTTCGCAGCGCTATGTTTCTGTATTTATGCTTTCTTCAGGTTTTCTATTACTACGAAGCTTACTGTTTTGCTTAAGGGTCTGCATTCAGCTATCTTAACCACATCCCCTACTTCCACGTCTATGCAAGGCGGTAGGTGGGCTGGGATTCTGCTTCTCCTCCTCTCATAGCGTTTATACTTCTTGACATACACCAGATAATCCCGTTCAACGACTATTGTTTTGTTCATCTTCTTCTTGTAGACCTTCCCTGTCAGGATTATTCCCCTTACCGACAGCTTTCCGTGGAAGGGGCAGTCTCCGTCGTCGCATTCTCTAGCAGGCGGGTTTACCGGAACCCCTATATTCCTAGCCGTTACCATGGCCTTTTCAACCTCTTCATCTTTATCCTCTCGTAGGGCCTTCCTACTATCTGTAGGCCGCTTAGCTTGGCTTCTCTACCGTCGGGGAGCTTGAATATAAAGTTGGTAAGCTGCTTGGGTAGGTGCTTAATCTTGTTATCGTCTGTTAGTATAGTTACCATGTTGCGGGTCTCGGCTACAACCTTCCCCCAGAATACGTGGTTTAGGTAGTGGGCTTCGACGCTTAGGCCGAGGAGCTCGTGTCTGAACAAATTTTTGGGAGTTATCTTCAAGCTCTTATCCCCAGCTCCCGCTCCCGTAGTATAGTAAGTATCCTGGCTATTGTTTTTCTTACCTGCCTGGCCCTGGATGGCTTAGCCACAGCTCCGCCCATGTGTATCTCCGTTTTTATCTGCCTCAGCTCAGCCCATAGTTCATCCAGCTTCTCCCGCAGCTCCTCGTCGCTTAGTTTACGTAGCTCAGCCACTTCCTTGACCAACTGGCCCTTCACCTCCCCCTTCTCTTGGCTTTACGGTTATAAGCTCCGGCAGAGGAGCGTCGGGTGGGTATATCTTGACCTTAATACCGAATACCCCCGTCTTGAGCTGGACGTCAGCCTTACCCTCCAGCACGTAATCCATGGCTAGTTCACCTGACTTGGGTAGGAATCCCTCTGTGAACTTCTCGCTCCTGGCACGGGCTGAGGTTAGCTTGCCGCTTATCGTAATCTCAACACCTCTCGCACCGGCTTCCATTATCCTCCTGATGGCCCAGAAGGCTACCCTCCTATACCTCACTCCACGCTCTATAGCCTGGGCTATCCGCTGGGCCATTACGTATGGGTTCAGCTCTGGGACTTCCACCTCTACTACCGTTACTACCGGGTTCTCTACGTTGAACATCTTCTCTAGGGTTTCGGTTATCTCTTTAATCACCCTGCCTTTAGCTCCTATGACCCTGCTCGGCTTCATGGCGTAGATGGTTACCCTAGTTCCTATAGGTGTGAAGCTTATCGTAACGCCGCCGAATACAGCGTCCCGCAGCCTCTCTTTTAGATACTCCTCTATATCCGCCTTCTTGATCCTTGTCTGGAGTATCTGCTTAACCGCCGACATGCCAGCTACCTCCTGTTAGGTTTGTTAGTTTCAACTCTATTTTAGAAGCGGTTCTTGGGTTGTTTTTATATCTGAAGCCCCACAACCTCTATGTGGACTAGGGTTTTGTTGTATGGTGTTGAGCGGCCGAACGCCCTCTCTATGAACTTCGTTATCACCCTCCCTTTATGGGCCGCTGCGTGGACTATCTTAACCCTGTCTACGTCTAGGCCCTTGAACTCGGCGTTGGCTTCTAGGCTGTCAAGGAGCTTGAGCATTACCTTGGCCACCTTAACAGGATAACCCCCCGGGCCTTTAGTCTGAGCGTGGTGGGCGCGTTTCTTCCTGTAGCGTCTGTATGGTATCATACGGCGTTGGGCTACTACATCCTCCATCAGCTTCTTGGCCTCAGCTATTGTCAAGCCCTTTACCGCTTGACAGACCTCTCTAGCCCATTTAGGAGAGACATCAACCTCACGTACACTTGCTTTTACCGCGTTATCCAGTCTCGCTAGAGGCGTTGAATAACCCCATTCAGGCATAGGAGCAACCGCTCAAAGCATTCATAGCAAAAAAAGCCTTATTTAAAGCTTTAGACAACCATAACAAATCCCACGGTTAAAGTAGTAAACCTTCTTAGCTGATTCCCAGAACCCTATATCCTTAGTGGCTAGGGTGAATGAGCAGGCAGCATCCAAGCACCTTTTTCAAGATAATACGTTAAGGAGCAGCTACCCTTATATAAAATAAAACGTAATATCCTCGGATAATCGCTAGCTAACTGGGTTTGGAATATTGAGGATCGTCTTGAAAATAGGTGGTCATCTAGTCTTCCATAAAGACAAGATAGATACTGAGACGCTCTCCGCAATAGCAGCTACGATAGAAGAGAGCTACGACGGGGATAGGTGGGTGGTGGTAGTTGGAGGAGGAGGGGTGGCTAGAAACTACGTAAAAGCAGCTAGAGAGCTGGGAATAGACGAAACCACCTGCGACTCCATAGCGGTATATGTAACAAGGGTTAACGCCTACCTACTATCCTCACTCCTCAACGACAAGGCAATACAGAAAATACCCACAACATTAGAAGAACTGAAAACCCTAACAAGCACAGCCAACGGCAAAATAATAGTAACAGGAGGGATGCAACCGGGGCAATCAACCATAGCAGTATCAGCCCTAGCAGCATCAACCATAAAAGCCGAGAGAATAATCATAGCAACAGACGTAGAAGGAATATACACAGAAGACCCAAAGAAAAACCCAAAAGCAAAACTCCTCCAAAAAATAACATACCAACAACTAGAAGAACTCCTAAATAAAATCCCCCAAAAAGCAGGTGAATACCAGATAATAGACACAGTAGGCTTAACAATGATAAAAAGAACAAAAACCCCAATATACTACGTGAATGGCCGCAACCAAGAAATACTAAAACAAGCGATACAAGGAGTAAAAGCAGGAACAATAGTAACCCCCTAACAGAAGCTCAACCTCACATCTAGTAATATGAAATAACACCTGTGGGGGATCTGGTGTTTATCATGGATGAATATAGTAGAAGATACTAGGATAACAAACTTTTTAAAAATATTATCTATGTAGTAAGAAATGCTTTCAAATTTAGGTAATTATATTATGAATGCGGCTAAAACCTTAATTAACACTTACTGAGATAGTCGTTTAACGTGAGTCGGTTTGGTGGTGGTTGAGGAGTATCGATCTAAGACTGTGAGGTCTAGGGGGTTGTATGAAAGAGCTTGTAATTATCTTCCGGGTGGTGTTACTTATGCTGTTAAGTATTGGGAGCCGTATCCTGTTTATGCTAATAGGGCTAAGGGAAGCAGGGTGTGGGATGTTGATGGGAATGAGTATATTGATTTTTGGATGGGGCATTTCGCGATAATAATGGGCCATGCCTACGGTCCTGTTCTGGAGGCTGCACGAGAGCAGATAGAGCTTGGAGCTCATTTTGGGTATTGCCATGAGTGGGAGATTGAACATGCTAAGATTATCTCTGAGATGTCTCCTTGTGTTGATTTCTTCAGGGCTACTAACAGCGGTACGGAGGCAAATATGTATGCTATACGTCTAGCGCGGGCTTACACAAAACGTAGCAAGGTTGGGAAGTTTGAGGGGAACTGGCACGGGGGGTACGATGCCCTCCATAAGGCTGTTAACCCTCCGCTGGACAAGCCACCCTCATTAGGGTTGACAGAGGATACGTTAAAGGATACTATAGTCCTGCCGTATAATGATATTGATGGCGTTGTGAAGATAGCTAAGAAAGAGGCGTTGGCGTGTATAGTTATAGAGCCTGTTATGGGTGCTGGAGGCTTCATCCCAGCTGAGAAGGAGTTTCTAAAAGGCTTACGCGAGTTATGCGATGAAGAGGGTATATTGCTAATCTTTGACGAGGTAATAACAGGCTTCAGGCTAGCGCGGGGAGGGGCTCAGGAATATTATGGCGTGGTCCCTGATTTAGCGGTCTTCGGCAAGACTATAGGTGGCGGGGTCTTTCCAGCCGGAGGCTTCGGAGGTAAAGCGGAGATAATGGAGCTACTAGACTACACTAGAGGAAGAAAACCATATGAGGCCGTTTTCCATGGAGGGACATACGCAGGCAATCCACTCTCAACTAGAGCGGGGTACGTGGTGTTATCAGAGCTTAAGAAAGGCTATGTCTACCCTAAGATAGATGGACTTGGAGAGAAAGCACGCAAAGGCCTTAGGGAAATCTTCGATAGATATGGAGTAGAGGCCCATGTAACCGGTTTATGCTCGGTTTTTGGGATACACTTCACCCGTGAAAAGCCCCGCGACGTTAGAACAGCAACTCAGACCAGAGATGTGGAACGCTGTAAACGCCTCTTCCAATACCTAATATCCAACGGGATACTGTTTCTAAAGCCAGACAAGCCGGTCTTCTCAATATCGGCGGCACACTCAAGCGAGGATGTAGAAAAGCTCCTATTCCTAGTCGAGGATTTTGCTAGGAAGGAGGCTAGGCAAGGATAAAGAACTGTACATGTAGATTGGTTCATGGACTTTGAAGTTAGCAGCTTGATGATGTGCGGAATCCCTGCTTTGATGATACATAATAGAATAGATGAAGCCTCTATTATTTACGGCAGATGGGTGGGTTATGTTCTTCTAAACTGGCTGTTCCTAGTCCTTAGTGTATAAGTATAATTTTAGCCGCTATGCCATCTGGCTTTTCCGCCGTCAGTAAAAATATCCACGGGTGAATAACTCTATTTTATTATCTTCCTGACCATGTATATTTAGCAACATATAGCTTATACAGTCTTCTGATAGTTGACTTTCTCTATCTGCTTTTTATGACGCATTTTATGATGGGCGGGTCGCAGGGGCCGTCGGGTGCTATCATCATGTTAAGCTGGAAGGTTACGTTGTAGGGCTTGTATATGCCCTTCTCTATGTCGCTGAGCAGTGCATAACCCAGAGAATACTACTCACTATATATGCTTATGGCTAGGAGGCTAGCTATCTTTAGGGGAATAGAAAACGTAGTAGCAGGTGAGATGCCTAGGATGGGTATGGGGATGATAGCGGGGCCTGGACTTGAACCAGGGATCTCCGGGTTATGAGCCCGGCGGGTTAACCTGGCTACCCTACCCCGCTTCTTGTTCGTTGTTTCCCTGGTTTATAGTGTTTTTGTGGGTGTTAATATACCTTGCATGGGTATGTTATTGTGGTGGTGTCTCCAGTGGGTTTGTGGATGTTTAGGCGGGTTAGGGCTGCGTGTACCGTTGGCCCTGCTTCTGGCCGTGGAGAGGTTGTTAGGGAGATTCTTAAGCTGGGGTGTAGGGTCTTTAGGGTTAACTTTAGCCACGGTAGTAAGGAGGTGTGGAGAGAGTGGGTTTCGATAGTTAGGGATGCCGCAGCTGAGGAGGGGGTTGAGGTTGTCCTGATAGGAGACCTCAAAGGCCGTTCCGTTAGGGTGGGATACCTAGATAAACCGAGAAGCATACGTGAAGGAGAGGTAGCTGAGTTCTGCATCCACGGCAAAAAGGGGGAGGAATGCATCCCGGTTGATAGCCGCGAGTTCTTCAAACTGGTCTCTGAAGGGGATATACTTGTTACAGACGACGGTAGAGCAACTTTGGAGGTTCTTAAGGTTGAGGATGAACGGGTCAAGACTCGAGCCTTAAATAACATGGTTATTTCACCAAGAAAATCTATAGTAGTTCGTGGAAAGGATGTTAAACTAGGTAATTACGTAGAGGCCAATAGGGAGACTATTCTTACCGCCTTAAAGCTGGGTTTCGATTTTCTAGGCCTTAGCTTCGTTGGGTCTGCTGATGATGTTTATGCCGTTAAAGAGTTTCTGAGAAACGAAGGAGCAGGCGATGTAGGAGTTATTGCTAAGATAGAGACACCCTCAGCGGTTGTTAACGTTAAGGAGATAATCTCGGCAGCGGATGCTGTTCTAGTAGCCCGAGGAGATTTGGGGATGCACTTCTCGCTAGAGAAGGTTCCGCAGCTGCAGAGCCGAATCGTGGAAACAGCATCTATCTTCGGAAAACCTGTCATAGTTGCTACTCAGCTGCTTGGTTCCATGATCGAAGAACCTATCCCCTCCCGTAGTGAGATTGTGGATATTATGACCTGCGTAAAGGAGGGGGTTGATGTCCTTCTACTAACTGGGGAGACAGCAGTAGGCAAGCACCCTGTCGAAGCTGTTAGGTGGCTCGTCAAAACGATCAACACATACGAGAAAGAGGGTACGTGGGTTAGGAGGGAACTGCCCTACAACGACCTATCCGATAGATTCGCCCACGGGGTTGTTACACTCTCCGAGTACCTCGGCGCGAAGATCGGGATCTTCACAAAAACGGGGAACATGACCTACAGAATAGCCCGCTACAGACCCAAATCCCAGATACTAGCAGCCACCAACGATAGAAAAACCCTTAAGAAACTAATCCTACTATGGGGAACCACCCCCATGTACGTAGAGGCCGAAGACTACCAAGACGGCCTACACCAGCTGGAAAAAACCTTGATAGAAAAAAGATACGTCAAAGAAGGAGAGATACTTATATTAACCTACGGCCTTATAGACGAACCATCACATATAATAAAAATACTACAAATACAATAATGTATAAAGCGCCCCGGTAGCTCAGCGGTAGAGCGACGGCCTCGTAAGCCGTCGGCCGCGGGTTCAAACCCCGCCCGGGGCTTCAGGCTCTACTTTATTTACTAGTGTTCCTATTTTCTCTATGTGGAGCTCTAGTGTTCCGGTGTTTTTTGGTAGTATCTGTTCTGATGGGTCTCCTGTGCTTTGTCCTATCCATGCTACTGTTCCGCATGATACTATATCCCCTGGTTCTAGGGTTAGGAATTTGGTTATGAATTGGGTTATCTCCTGTGGGGTGAATATGTAATCTGCTGTTGAGCCTTGTTGAACTGTTTCTCCTTCGAATATTGTTTTCATCTCTAGGTTTGAGGTGTCGTTTAGCTCGTCTGCTGTAACTATCCACGGCCCTGTTGGTGTGAAGGTGTCGTGGTTTTTGGAACGGAATAAAGGGCCCCGCATCCGGGTTTTCTTTATCTCGCCTGTTTCAGGGTCTCTTCTGTAGGCGTAGTAGTAGTCTTCTTTAGCTTCCGCAGGTGCTGTTACGTCGTTTAGTATTGTGTATCCTATTATCGCATCGTTTATCTCCTCCTTCTTTGCTTTTGTTATTCTCCTACCTATTACTAGAGCCAGCTCCACCTCGGGTCTTATGCCGTAGCTGGGTGCTTTTATCACGTCACCGGGCCCTATCACCGTATTTGGAGCTTTTAGGAATAGTCTGGGGTGCTTAAGCTCCTTCTCAAGGTCTCCGCCTAACATACCGCGGGTGTTCACAAGGGCTGCAACTATCTTGCGGGGTCTTGGGAGTGGGGCAAGAAGCTTAACGTCGCTAATACTTATTAGATGTTTATCGTCAAAGTCTTCAAGAAGGGAATCAAGTATCTTCTTATTCTCCCTCCAGTTATCAAGCAGATCAACCATGTTATTTGGAATTTCTCTACGGAGCACCTCCCTAGCTGCTGTGCATACATCTAAAAGCACATCCTCACCTACTATGACCCCTACTGCTCTGCGGCCGTTAAGCTCGTAGGTGCATAGCTTCATCTCAGCTACGCTGCTGTTTAAAGCTGAATATATTTTTAAGTATGTTAATTTATGCAACTTCCCATGAAACCATTCACTCACTTTCTCACCCCTTTAGGTAGAGGATCTGTTGTCGAGGAGGGGCCTTGGCACTACGGGATAGATTATATTACGGTTTATTTCAGGGCTGACCCTGAGCTGCTGCAGCAGCTTCTCCCTCAGAAGCTTAAGGTTGTTGATGGTACTTCTGTAGCTTATGTCAGCGAGTTCGTATCGGTTAGCGAGAAGAATCCTGAGGCTTATTACACCGACCCTTCCCAGACGATATACAGAGAAGCCGGGGTTGGGGTTATGTGTAGATATGGTGATAGGACTGGTGTTTTCTACCCGTTTATGTGGGTTGATAGGGACTGGGCTATGATAAGGGGATGGCTCAACGGCTACCCCAAGAAGATAGCCGATGAAATAGTAATGACTAGGTTTCACAGCCATAATAAGATAATTGGCTTACCAAGGGAGGGGGTTAAGGTATCCGGTTACTGCACTAGGCATGGAAGCAGGCTGCTTACGTTATTGGTTGAGCTTAAGAGGGCTGGAGGGGTTGAGGATTTGATTAGGTTCGGCTCCACCTTCGGGGTTAGGCACTTTCCTACAACCCACGGTAGCCAGACGGGGGTTAACGAGCTTGTGGAGGTGATAAAGACAAACATGCAGGCCAGCGGTATCTGGGTTGGAGATGCGGAGCTTAGGTTAGGGGAGTCGCCTGCTGAGGAGCTGGAGTTTATAAAACCCCTTGAGGTAATCAAAGGACTATACTACAAAGCTGGTTTCACGATAGAAGGAGCTAGGGTTCTGGAGAGACTTTAACCAGCTCCCCCTCTCTAATCATAACCACCCTAGGGCTAAGGCCTTCAACAGCCTCCCTAATATGCGACGCCACAACAACGCATACCCCTTGATCTTCAACAATCCTTCTCAACACGTAAGATACACGCTTTACGCTCTCTTCGTCAAGATGCGAGAAAGGCTCGTCCAGCAGCAGATAACGAGGCCTTAAAGCTATAGCCCTTACCAAAGCCACCTTCTGAAGCTGTCCAGCTGACAGTTCTCCCGCATTCTTCCAAAGAAGCTCAACAACGTTAATTTCCTCAGCTATCGGCTTTACTATCCTCAAAACCTCCCCCGTATCGTTCACCCCCCTGAGCTTAAAACCATATACTATATTCTTCAACACGGTTCCCCGCAGGACAGCCGGCCTCTCATGGACGTAGATTATTCTCCTCCTTACCTCAAGGGCTTTAGCTTCATCCACATCCCATATGTTGATTCCGTCTACTATAACTTCCCCAGATGAGGGTTTGTAGATCCCTGCAGCTATCTTGAGCAGGGTTGTTTTACCCGCTCCGTTGGGGCCTATGACGTAGGTTACTCCATCCTGTATGTCGGTTGTTATGTTTCTTAGAATTACTCGCTTTCCATACTTGAAGACTATGTTTCTTAACGATATCATATCTTCTTACCTATTGTCGTGATAGCTATTGATATGGGTAAAACGATAGCCAATAACGCGCCGCCAAGCGTTAGGGCTAGTTCATACTCCCCTTTAGAGACTTCCAAGGCTATAGCGGTAGTCATAACCCTTGTAAAGCCTTTGATGTTCCCACCCAGCATAAGGGCTATTCCCAGCTCTCCAACGGCCCTGTTGAACGCAACTACAACAACGCTAGCAAGGCTGTAAACTCCATCTTGTAGTAGAGTTAACGCTGCTTGGGTTTTTGAAGCCCCTAGAGAAAGGGCCAGCTCCCAGATATTTCTCCTCCCCTCCATAAGGTTTGAGACGGCTAAGTAGATTATGTAGGGTGTGATAAGGAGTGCTTGGCCAAGAATCATAGCGAGCGGCGAGTATAGTATGCCTAGGAAACCAAGCGGGCCACCTCTTGAGAGGAGGAAGTATAGTAGCAGACCTAGAACTACCGTAGGGATTCCGGTTAATGTACCTGCTACATCTAAAGCTATCTTGGCTACTCTACCTCCTGTTGCTAGAAGCTTTACTATAACTGGTATGCTCCAAGCTAGGGCTAGGAGCGTTGCTAGGCCAGATACCATGATAGACCTTGCTATTATAGTAGCTACCTCCTGATAGGGCATTCAACACCACGTTCTCAGTAACCGGCTAGCCAACTCCACGTCTCCTCAAGCCATCTAATATCCTTACTCAACGCGGGCATAAACATAGGTTCGAAAGAAGATATAACACCCTGGCCTTCTTCTGATTTAATAAAATCTATAAACCTTCTAGCCATCTCTTCATTCACACCCTCCACCTTGCTGGGATTGACTAGGTATACGCTGTATATGTTTATGAGGAGTTTATCCTCTCCGAGGAGTATCCGGAGCTGTGGTAGTCGGTTCTTCAGCTTTAGCCATGTCCCTATATCGGTTAGGGTGTATGCAAGGCGTTCATCCGCAACCCTTAGGGTGGAGGCCATTCCGGAGCCCGTTTCAAGATACCAGCCTCTGCCCTCTGGGTTTAAGCCCGCAAGACTCCATAACATAAGCTCCCTAACGTGAGTCCCTGAGTTATCCCCCCTTGATACGAATACAGCAAGGCCCTCCTCACCAGCTCTGAATATAGACCTAAACGCGTCTATGGGGTGTTTACCCTCGACGCCAGCTGGATCATTCTCTGGACCTACTAAAGTGAAGTAATTATACGCGAATATAACCCCGTTTACTAGGTATCCATCAT
>DQVM01000099.1 GCA_015661775.1 Candidatus Caldarchaeum subterraneum
ACCCGCTCCACGTGGAGGCTCAGTATATCTTCCGGCCTTCCCTTAACCTCTATGTACCTAAGGAACCTACCGAGGATGTCTTCTGGAGCGTCTGCGAATATCTCAACAGAGCCGTCTTCAAGGTTCCTCACCAAGCCCCTAACACCCATAGAACGGGCTATAGACTTAACCAAAGCCCTATACCCAACCGCCTGAACATTCCCAAAAACCCTAACAGTAACCTTCATGAACCTAAAGACCTTACCCAGTCATCTAATATATGCATTTTTCCCGCGCAGTTCTCTCACGCAGCTACCTAACGGCTTTAACCGTGGGGTGAGTTTGGGGATGTGGTTTTTGAGACGGGTAATTGCCTGTTTTATGTCTTGGGTGAGTCTCTAAGGTGAGGCCGGGGGCTTTGGGTATATCTCTACAGCTGGTGAATTTCGAAAAATGGCAAGGTGGAAAAACCTGCTTAAGCCGAGGAGGGTGTTAACTACGTAGCATGGCTATGATAACCCTATCATCCTCCGCCAGCTTCACCAACTCACCGGGCCTCCCCCTAACTTCAATAGCGTAAACAGCATCTACATCATTTAGATTGGTCTCAGATACTGTCAAGAAGCTTGTGTTCCTCCCCTCCTTCCTGAACCCGTAGGCTGTCTCCAGCTTAACTCCGTAACCCCCTATCAGGGACTTAACTTCATCCGGTTCTAGGTTCTTCCACAGCGGCGCATATGCTACAGTTTCCTGGTTGGGTGATGAGGCGGCCAGCTGCTGTATTGGAACCAGGTATTTCTTCCATTCCCGCCCTACTCCTACAGTCCCGTCGGGCTGTGAGACGTATATGTCGCCGTTCTCGTCAACCTCCACCTTAAGCTCAGGGAGGGCGTTGTTAGGATAGGGCTGGAGGGCTGCGGGGCCTGCTATGGCGACGCCGCTGTCGGGGTTGTAGACCGAGCCGTGGCAGGGGCATTGCATCTGTCTTCTATCTGGGAAATATCCCCAGAGGCACCATAGGTGGACGCAGACCTTGCTGAAGGCCTTCAACTCCCCCTCTGGGAGGTGGATTAACGTATATTGTCTGAAGGGGTCGGAGTCGATCTTAGGGTCGTTGGTTCTGGGGAAGGGGAAGGTGATGTCTGAGTTGGGGGGGATTTCCCTTATGTTGGCTACCTTTTGTCTAATTCTCCTCTCCCCCGTTTCACGGTATAGGAATCTGCCCCAAGAGAGGAAGGGTGCTAGCGTGAGTATCAAACCAGTTCCCAGCAGGCTTTTGAGTATATTACGCCTGACCCTCGCCATAGCCCACCTTACCTCCTTACATGAACGGAGTTTAACCACCATCTAATATAGCTATTTTCCTAAAGGAGAAAAAGCCCGTGATTTATACTTCTTAATGGAGAAAAACCAGAATTTACAAAGTGGCAGCGCCGTAAATGCTGTGTTCTACTCTTTAAAGAAGCTCGGTGGCGGCCTGCTCCTCCTCCCTCGCTTTATCCACCATCTCCTTAGTAACGCCTATCTTCTTCAGCAGAGGCATTACATCTGGGGGTTGGGGCTTCTCAGCCGCTTTAGCTGCGAACTCAGCTATCTTGGGCAGGTACTTGGCGTAGATGCTGAGCCTCTTGGCTGCTGCTTCCCTCTTCTCTATCCTACTTAGGTAAAGCTTAAGATGACGGGCGCATTCACGTATTGCTGTTGTAAGCTCCCGCTCTATCTCAGGCCTGTCAGCTATAGCTTCTTTACCTACAGTCTTGTAGGGTATCTTAGGGGAGCAGATGCTGGTTATCACAGCCAACGGAGCTACCTTAGGAACCTTATACGTGGTCCAGTCTATCCTCTCGGTAACGACCTTCCAGACGACGTCAGCCCTCTCATCATAGAGTAGTGGAATCTTATTAGCGAATCTAAATAGGTGGATTGAATCGCTGGGCGGGATATCTCCTCCGTAGGCTACAGCAGCCTCAACGACGAAGGGGTATCCGCTGTATGAAGCTGGGGGTCTCTGAACTACATATAGAAAATCGGGCTTAAGCATCTGCCTAATCCCAGACTCTAGAAACTCCTCACCTATTGGGCTTAGAGGAGTAGGGTCAGGCGCCCTGAACTTTCCATACTTCTTAATCGCCTCCACCAGCTCGGTTACCTGCTCATGGGTAAGCCTACGCGGGTTTAGGTCGTAGGGTATCTTAGCCAACTCCAGTATATCACGGGCTGTTTTCTCACCCACCTTCTGGAAAGCCGAGGTCAGGAAGCCGATTAGATTACTAGCCTTAGTCGCAGCTAGTAGACGTGACATCGTCTCCACATCAACCCCTACTGGATGGGGCTTAGATTCCCTAGGAGGCTCGGGAACCTTCTCAATAACCCTAGGGAAGTGATATAACCTTCCCCGGCTATCTTCAAACGTTATAGTGGCGTGGGGGTTAACTATGGCGGTGTTTCTGAAGTATTCTATTATCTTGGCTCTGCTACCAGTATAGTCAGCCTCTAAGTAAAACTCTATTATAGTTCCTCTCCATTTGTTTCTGTTATCAAGAACTTCATGGCTTATTATCCGGGGTTTATTCTCTATAACATCTATCATCAGTTGGTATTTGTGTATCTCCTTTCCTCCCGTGCTTGATATTACCGTTGCAGGTCTGTTGGTTGTTATCTGGCCGTATAGAAGGGCCATGGTCCCTCCCAGTCCAAAGGTTCCCCTCGACTGTCGGTATCCGTATTTGCTTCCGTATAACACGGTTGCGAAGGCTTTTGGTATATAGTCCCCCGCTACTCCTATTCCGTCATCCTCCACTCTGAGCTTGTAGATTTTAACATCAGACTCCTCTCCAGCGTCTTTCTCCAACGTCAACTGCACATACACCTCAGGGAGGATACGGCCAACCTCCGCAGCGTCAAGAGCATTCTCCACAAGCTCCCGTATGCTCATGTAAAGTGACCGTGAAGGGCTGCTGAATCCCGCTATGTCCCTGTTCTTGTAGAAAAACTCCGATGGTGAAATTTGCTCAAATTTAATGTCAGGGCTTTCAACCATACTGCATCCACCAACACTACTTAGGCACGCTGAAGCTTCTAAACCTGCTGCCTTTTAATATTTATCGTAGAAGTAGTTAATGAACCTTGGCAATTAATGTCTATATTCTTCGTCTAACCGTTATTGTGTTTCCATAATACCGTAGGAGGGTTTTAGCTTTATGGATAGCTTGATGCTGAACAACTACCATATACTTACCTTTCTGCAAGTTTCTCCTCTGTTAGTTTAATCCACTCTATTACCTTGGCTACATCTCTAGTTTCTCTAACGTTGTGGGTTCTTATCACAGCGGCTCCTTTCAACACAGCATACACCTCCGCCGCTAGGGAGGCGTAGAGCCTCTCCTCAGGTTTTCTCCGCGAGGTTGGGAGTCTAAGGAAAGATTTCCTAGATACCCCCACCACAGCAGGTCTTCCTAAGGCTTTTTGAACCTTATCTATACTAGCTAGGAGCAGAAAATCCCTCACATACCAAGGAACCGTAGGTGTTGTCTCGGCTTGCTCCAGCTCTGTTAGAAAGCGTTTTACGTCTTCTTCCCTATATTCCCCCCGTTCACCGTAGAAGCCTATACAAGGATCCACCGCCAGCTTCTTAATCTCCACCCCCTTCTCTACAGCCTTTGCGAGAGAGGACTTAAGAGCCTCAACCGTCTCCTCTACAGTAGCTTTAACCGTCTCTACCTTAGATGGGGAAACACCCACAACCGCTGACATGCTATACTCACGAACTACCTCAACAATACGTTCATCCTCAAACCCATATACGTCGTTGACTATTGTAGCTCCTGCTTTTGCCGCGTACTCGGCTACCTCTGCTCTTGTAGTGTCTATTGATACGGGTATCGTGAATGTTTCAGTTAAGAGTTCAACTATATGCTTGGTTCTCTTGATTTCCTCTTCTACTGTTATTGTGCTTGTGTGGTAAGGGGCTGTTGAGCGTCCCCCTATGTCTAGGATATCAGCTCCGTTTTCTATCATATGCTCTACGGCATCTAGAACCTCCCTTTCTGACTGTCTTACTGAGTGTTTAAAGAATGATTCTGGGGATACGTTGATAACTCCCATTATCCTTGTGGGGTGGTTTTTTCCTATCTTTATGCCTCCTAGTTCGGCGTATGGTTCCAAGCCCTTCCTCTTTAGTATCTACGTTTGTTCCTATTAAGGTGGTGCGTAATGGTTATAGCCCCCTTGCGCCTGCTATATGTAGGTTATGCCCTTCATATGTTTATCATGCGGCAGAGGCTATGGAGAGGCGGGGGGCTATCCCTACGCATGCAGTTCCTGTGGTGGTGTGTTATCTTTCCGGCCTGAGGATGCTGGGGATTACATGACTGAAGTAGGAGAGGCGGGGGTATGGCGGTTTCGGCGTTTTATCCCCCCTCTTGATGTGAGGTTCAGGATAAGCCTAGGTGAGGGAGGGACTTTCCTACACCGCGCCGAGAGGCTTGGGCGGCTACTGGGATTTAATGAGCTTTACCTGAAGAACGAGAGCACAAACCCAAGCGGCTCCTTCGCAGACAGGGGCATGGCTGTTGAAGTATCCTATGCGTTATCCAACGGCTACGTAAAACTGGCTTGCTTCAGTAGAGGAAACCTAGGGGTGTCGGCAGCAGCCTACGCAGCTAAGACAGGCCTAGAATGCCACGTATACATACCACCGCAGATAGAACGTGGGAAACTATACCAGCTAATAGCATACGAGGCAAGGATAGCCTTCAAAGAAAACATAACCAGAGACTATGTCAAGGAACTGATAAACGGGGGATACCACTTCATAACACCAACCTCCCCCTACTTCTTATCAGGGCTAAAAACGCTAGCGTATGAGGTTATGGAGGGGTTTAGAAAAGACGGGTTAGACGCTGTTGTTATACCTGTCGGAGACGGCGGTAATATATCCATGTTCTGGGAGGCCGTGAAAGAGTTTAGAGAGCTGGGATTTCTAAATAGAGGTGATGAACCCCGTCTTATAGCGGTTCAGTCTGAAGGCTGCATGCCCGTGGTACAGGCATTCAGAAGAGGGGTAAACGTAGTTAAGTGGCGTAAGAAGATAAACACCTTCTTCCAAGACATAGCATCCCCCAACCCCAGCATGGGCGAATACGCTTTGAAGGCAATCAGAGAATCAAAAGGTACGGCGATAGCTGTTTCAGACGAGAAAATCATAGACGCTGCAAAACAATTGGCGAAGACGGAGGGGATACTGGCTGAACCCGCGGCTGCATCCACCATAGCTGCGGTTAAGAAACTAAAAGAAAACAACATGCTGGGACACGGCGATAGAGTGGTATGTATAATAACCGGTTCAGGGCTTAAAGAGCCTGTAATAACACATCCGACGGCCAAATTTCAGCATACAATAGCTACCAGCTCTAGGATATTTGACAGAATAGGGAAGACCAAGTCCCTAATCCTCAAAATACTCTACGAAAACCCTATGCACGGCTACGGTATAATGAAGCTTCTTAGAGAGCGTTATGGAGTCGTGATATCCATGCCTTCTATATACCAGCATCTGACGGAGCTTACCGAGGCCGGTTTAGTAGAGGTAAAACCCGCCGTAACTTGGCGTAAAAGGAAGAAAATAATCTACGAACTCACCATAGCAGGCCGTAAAACAGCACAGCAAATATCAAAACCTTAGTAGGTAACGTGAAAATCTATATCTCACAGAGATTCATTTCAATACGGTTGGTAGGGCATGTCAGACATTACATTCGAGATAATACTGGACCATTACCGTAACCCTAGGAACTACGGCGAGCTGGGTGACGCCACGGTTAAGGTCAGGGATTCAAACCCTTTATGCGGCGATGTTGTTGAGGTCTATCTTAAGATAGGTGGGGACGGTAGGGTTGAGAAGGCCACGTTCAAAGGCAGGGGATGTGCAATAAGCCAAGCAGCAGCCTCTATGCTAATAGAATCCATACAGAATAAACACGTTGATGAGATAGTTAAGCTGGGTAAACAGGATATATTCGACATGCTGGGGATGGAGGTGGGGCCTGCCAGGATTAAATGCGCCCTCTTAGCTCTAAAGGCCCTTAAGACAGCCGTCTACGGGTTCTTGGGAAAGAAAATGGACGAGGAGGAGCTCAGCTAACGCATCGTAGGGCTGCCGAAAAACCTTGCAGCAGCTTTAGCTATCTTCTCCCGCTCAGCCGAGTCTGTGTAAACTCTTATTATGTTAAACGCTTCACTCACCTGCTTTAGAAAAGGCGACTCAACCTCCACCAACCGGGTTGCTGCTCCCTCCTCCACGAAGAAGGGGGCGTAAACCGACTCATCCGTGGAAACCGGAGGCACGTAGGGGGTGTCTATCCAAACCAAATCAGGCTCCACTCCAGCCTCCCCGGCTATCTCCTCAGAAACCTTAGCCTGTATATCCCGGTTCTTCAGTATGTTATAATGCGGATGTTCTCCTATCATCCTTGTCTCATAGACTCGTTTAGGCAGTTTACGTGATTCAAGTCGTTTTATAATATCTCGTGTCTTGTTACTGCTTCTTAGGAGGGCCCATATTGTTAAGTCGTCATGTTCTATGTATTCTTCTAGACTCATGCTTGCTATGTTCAGCTCTTCCTCCAGCTTCTTTACAGCGTTAAGCAGTAGCTGCTGAGCTCCTCTGGTAGCGTGGTGGAAGTATATGTTGAGGAAGGACTGGAGTCTAGCTATAGCCAGCTCCTCTATAGCACCCAGTCCTCTTATGTGAACAGCCAACCTCCCCTCGACGAATGAGCTTAGGCGGATTATCCTCCTAGTATCTATAAGCCCGTACATAGCTCCCGTAAAGTAGCTGTCCCTAACCAAGTAGTCGAGCCTATCAACGTCTATAGGCCCTGAGATTATGCTGCTTTCACGCGTTTTCTTGAGCAGAACATCAGCTACGTCACGCGGTCTCACTTCATAGTCTTCTATGGCTGACGCTAGTTCAGGCTCTTCCAGAATAAGCTTTATGCTTATGTCCTCGTGGGACACGCCATGCTCAAGCAGTATAGACTCCAGCAGGTGGGAGTACGGTGTATGCCCTACGTCATGCAGGAGGGCAGCTACTGTAACTACTTTACTCCAGTACTCATCCAACCCGAGATGCGTGACATACTCCTTAGCTAGGTGGAAACTGCCTAGAGAATGGTCGAACCTGCTGTGCCTAGCTCCGGGGTAAACCAAGTAAGCTAAGGGCAGCTGGCCTATTCTCCTAAGCCTCTGAAAAACACGCGTATCCACAATCCTAAGCTCGGAGAGGTTTAGCTCAACATAGCCGTGCAGAGGGTCTTTAATCAGCTTTAAACGGCCACGGCGCTTATCCAAACCTAGTACCCCCTAGACATAATACAGCTTGCTAATTATGTTTAGCTAACTGAGAAACCTTTTAAACGAGTAAAGACGTTAAAACAACCAAGGTGGGTGAAGATGGCGAAATACTCCTTCAAATGCAGAGACGTGGGGATGGACTGCGCATTCGAGATACACGGAGCCTCAAGCGTTGAGGAGGTTATGGAAGCGGCTAAGGCTCATGCGAAGCTCTCCCATGGCTTAGATACAATCCCCCCTGAGCTGGCTGAGAAGGCAAAACAAGCAATAAAAGAAGAGTAAACCCCATAAAAATTTTTGTTTTAGAGCCTTGGTTTTGCCACCGCTCCTTCTGAGGCTGAGGCTGCTAAGCTGGCGTATTTTGCCAGCAGCCCTGTGGTGTATCGTGGTGGTTTAGGTTTGTAGTCTTTTAGGCGTTGCTGTAACTCTTGTTCAGGTATTAGTAGTTCTAGTTTTCCTGTTTCGGCGTCTATTAGGATCTTATCTCCTTCCTCTACTACCGCTATGGGCCCTCCCACCGCAGCCTCGGGGGATACGTGCCCCACCATCATTCCTCGGGTAGCTCCGCTGAATCTACCGTCAGTAACCATCGCGACATTCTCACCCAGTCCAGCACCTACTATAGCTGCGGTTATCCTTAGCATCTCAGGCATCCCAGGCCCTCCGCGTGGGCCTTCATACCTTATCACCACAACATCCCCCGGCTCTATTCCTCCCTTTTCAAGCGCCTCGAAAACACCCTCTTCCCCGTCAAACGGCTTTGCAGAGCCTTCGAACCTAGTTATCCCTGTAGCAGCAACCTTCAGAACAGCCCCTTCTGGAGCTAGTGTTACTCTTAGTATCTTTATCCCGCCGGTTGGTTCTATCGGGTTGCTGGGTTCTTTTACTATATGCTCGTGCCTTATGTCAGGTAGTTTATAGCTGTTGAGCTCCTCAGCCAACGTCCTACCTGTTACCGTTAGGGCGTCGCCGTTAAGTAACCCCGCTTTAAGCAGTTTACTCATAACCAGCGGAACGCCCCCCACTTGGTCTAGGTCTGTCATTACATACTCCCCAGCAGGTCTTAAACTTGCTATGTAGGGGGTTTTCTTAGAGACCCTCTCGAAGTCCTCTAGGGTTAGCTTAACCCCCGACTCGTAGGCTATAGCTAGTAGGTGGAGTATAGCGTTTGTAGAGCCGCCCATGGCGTTTAAGACGGTGATAGCGTTCTCTAGGGCTTCGTATGTAAATATATCACGGGGCCTTATACCCTGCTCGATGGCGTTTACAAGAGCCTTACCAGATTCATACGCGTACATGGCTCTTCTGGCTGATGTGGCTGCAGGTGATGCGCTGCCTAGGAGCGCTATTCCCAGAGCTTCGGCTATCGAGGCCATCGTATTGGCTGTGAATAAACCTGCGCATGTTCCGTAGGTTGGGTGCGCATGCTTTTCTATCGTTACCAGCTCTTGCTCGGTTACAAGGCCCTTGGCTAATCCTCCCATGGCTTCGTAAACATCTTCTATCGTCAGCTTCTTGTCTCCGTAGAACCCCGGCTCGGCTGAGCCTCCGTAAAGGTATACCGCAGGCCTGTTGATACGGGCCATAGCCATCATAAGCCCCGGCTCGGTTTTATCACATCCTCCTATCCCCACGAATCCGTCAAAGGCGTGGCCCATAACCTGAGCCTCGGCCGTGTCTGCTATCAAATCCCTGCTAACCAGACTATACCTCATACCCTCAGTTCCCATACCTATGTTATCGTTCACCACTATGGTTGGGACAGCTAGTGCATTACCCCCACGTGCCTTAACCCCTTCCTTCACATACCTTACAAGCCCAAGGGTATGGAAGTTACAGGGCCCAGCCTCGCTCCACGCAACAACAACAGCAGCCAAAGGCTTTCCAATATCATCATCCACAAACCCTATAGCCCTTAGAAAAGCCCTATGAGAAGCGTTATACACCCCAACATAACGCTCCACACTAGGCCTAGCCATACGTGGAAAACTAACACCAGAGTAAATAAGCCTTTCTCACACAAAAACTACATGAAAACAGACCCAAGCTACTCTCAACCCGTTTACATGATAGACAACCACATGCGGCGCGGAGCGGTATAATGCACCGTTTAGCCACTGGTTATATAATGTTATAATAGTCTCTTGCAACCCCTTATATCGGGGCGGAAGGGAGCTTGGTAACAAAGCTGATGATACGTGGAATATACTCCACTGCTCTCGT
The DNA here is from genome assembly GCA_015661775.1 of Candidatus Caldarchaeum subterraneum. GTDB lineage: Archaea > Thermoproteota > Nitrososphaeria_A > Caldarchaeales > Caldarchaeaceae > SZUA-1515. The sequence goes on from DQVM01000099.1 coordinate 9,556, forward strand.
AAAACTTGCCCTGAAGAACGGAATCTTTGAGATCGTTTCGCCTACTGAGTCGCAGAAGAGAAGATTCGGCATATCCGACAGCAGCGATATCCCAGATATCAACATAGGCGATGCTAAAGATAGGCATAGTGTAAAGATTATAGGTGATGTGGAGAAGATCGCTGAGTTCGTAGAGGCGGTAAGACGTGTTGATGATAGTGTATTAACTTGGTGGAAAAACAACGTGGAAAATAAAGGAGCATTATGTATACTCTCGTTTCCCATGCAAGCTAAGGGAACTATGGATATGCTTAGGAGCGAAGTAACCTACACGGTTCCTTACCACCATTACTGCAGGGCAGGTAGCGAGGGGCTTTCCCTAATGGTTTCCCTAGCTGAGAACCTAGTTGACTCAGGGGTTGCGGAGGCCGGTAGGGTTTCTGAGATGTTCGCTGATGAGGTTAAGAGACTAACCCCCCGCATCGGCTCTACTGTAAGGATATACCATACCAAGCTCTCAGGCAGGAACATACAGCTAAGCCCCGGTAAGGTTATATGGCGTAGAGAGGGGGAGGTGAAGATACTCCGCCGCATAATAGGAAACGGAGTCTACGACGGGCTGGGAATCCCCAAATCAATAGGAGATACAGCAGTTATGCACGTAGAAAGAGGCAAACCATACACAGTAACCAGATACTACAGCATAAACAACACGCTAAAAGGAGAATACTACAACATATGCACACCCGTCGAGGTATATGACACCTACATACGATACGTGGATTTAGGAGTTGATGTAGTTAAACCAGCCGATGGAGAGCCTAGGATAATAGACATAGACGAGCTGGAGCAAGGGCTGAACAACGGAGTCATATCACGGCCCCAGTATGAAAAGGCTCTAGAGATAGCTAATGAAATTCTTAACAGCTTATCAAAGAGGTAGCATATACAGATGCCCCGAGGATTCCTTATAGCGTTGGAGGGGATAGACGGCGCTGGAAAAACAACCCAAGCCAAACTACTGGTTAAGTGGTTAAAATCCAACGGCGTGGAGGCGGTATACACAAGCGAGCCAACAGAGAGCGAGATAGGCCAGATAATAAAAAGACACCTAAGGAATATTAGAAGGAGATACTCAGAGGAGGCTATAGCTCTCCTTTTTACAGCTGACCGGCTATACCACATAGAAAAAGTAATAACCCCTGCCCTTAACAAAGGCAAAGTAGTAGTAACAGACAGATACGTCCACTCCTCCATAGCATACCAAACCGTAACAACAGGAAGAAGAAAATGGATAGAGCAGATAAACAGCATAGCACCTAAACCCGACCTATCCATATTGATTGACCTACCGGTTAACCAAGCTATCAAAAGAATAAAGACCCGTAGAAAGCATCTGTATGAAAAGCATAGGTTTCTGACTAAGGTTAGGAGAGAGTATCTACGCCTTGTTAAGAACGGACAGATGACACTCGTCGACGGCAGAGGAGATAGACTAACGGTTAATAAAAGAATAGTTGATAGAGTTTACGAGAAACTGATAAACAAAAACATCATCTTCAGGTATTAACTTTAGCCTATAGGTTTAGTGAATTAGGGAGGAGAGTTTTTAAGAAAGAAGATAAGCTAATCTAATCACGGCAAGGAGCTTGTCAGGCGATATAGGGGTGTGGGAAATGTCGGAAGCTAATCAAGACTTTGAAAAGAAAAGGCAGAACGTGGTTCAGATACTTGAGTCTATAGCCAACGATACTGGAACGCCCCGTAACATAAGACGAGTAGCCAAACAGGCTGCTGAGGAGCTGTTTAACGAAAAATACTCCCCAGCCGTCAGGGCAGCCAACTCTATAGACATGATAGAGGAGATAATCTCAGACCCTAACATGCCCACATTCACAAGAACCCAGCTATGGATGGCTATATCAATCCTAGAGACCATACGCTCTTCCCAGTAGCAATACACATCCTCAGAAAGCTACTGAGCTTAAATCCGGAATTTCACCACATACCCTATACAACATAAACTTTATTATGAGATAAATAAACATAGCTGTTGAATTAACGACAGGAAAGCTGGGTAACTATCCACTTCCTGTCTTAAAAAAATAACAGTATCTTAACTAGGAGGGTGAAAAAATGACGATTCCTTCAAAGGTCATAGCATACATAGCGGTAGTAGTTTTAGTGGGAATATCATCTTACTTGACTGGGATAGAAGCAACCCAAATAACCTCTATAACGGTTTTCTCATTCATAGTAGCTGGTGCTCTTCTTTTCTGGAGGTTCAGACTAGCCTTCGCGTTATTCGGATTAGGTATCCTATTCGCAGCCCGTGTAATGGATGTTGAGACCTTCATAGAGTCTGCCGGTCTCGATATTATACTATTCCTAATAGGAATGATGATAGTTATAGGCTTCCTTGAGGAACGGCATTTCTTCGAGGTTCTCCTAGATAAGATAATCGGCTACGCCGGAGATAGCACGTATAAGATAGTCGGGTTACTCATGCTCATGGCTGCTTTCTCAGCAGCGTTGGTGGATGAAGTTACTTCAATACTCTTCGTAACCTCTACAGTTATACACCTAACATCTAGACTCAGGATATCCACAGTCCCTCTAGTTATGGCGACGGTCTTCGCCACCAATATAGGAAGCAGCGCAACAGTAGTAGGAAACCCAGTAGGAGTTATGATAGCCCTCAACGCCAAGCTGGGATTCTCCGACTTCCTACGCTGGGCAACACCAATATCAATAATATCCCTCATACTCAGTATAGCTATCGTCTTCATAATCTTCAAAGGCTACATAAAAGAGATGAAAAAAAGCCTAGAGTCTCTAAAGAGCAGCGAGAACAGCCTAAGAAGCAACACAGGTGAGAAGACTCAAGGAGTAGATAAGGTGGCGTTGATCGTATTCCTCGGTACGATAACAGGTCTTGTACTACATACTCAGATAGAGGAGCTGCTGGGACTTAAGAAAAACACCATGCTGATAGGCGTGGCTGTGATAGCAGCAGCTATAGTGCTTTTCCTACAACGGGATAAAGCCCGGGAGCTGGTGGAGCGTAGAGTTGACTGGTGGACGCTAAGCTTCTTCCTGGTCTTCTTCTCGTCTGTAGGTACGCTGGAGTTTACCGGAGTAACCACGCTGCTGGCTAACTTCTTCATAAACATAAGCGGCGACTTAACAAGCAACATGTTAATAACCGGCTGGGTCAGCGGGTTGATGTCAGCGGGTATGGACAACGTCCTAGCGGTCGCTTTGTGGATATCCATAGTTGAGAAGATGGGAGAGCTGGGGATTAATATATTCCCGCTATGGTGGGTGATGCTCTTCGGAGCCACGTTCATGGGCAACCTAACGCCAATAGGAAGCACAGCCAACATAGTAGCAATAGGCATGATAGAGAGGCAGAAGATGGGGCACATAAGCCTGAAGACATGGATAATACCGGGAGCTATGGTCTCAATACCCACATTCACGCTAAGCCTCCTTCTACTCCTACTCCAACTCCCACTAATGCTCAGCTAATCAGCCTTCGGCTTCGACAGAATCACAATCCTCTCATCCCTACTCTCTATCCAAATCTCATGGTTAAACCTTAGCAACGTTCTTATAACAGCAGACCAAGGAAAACCAAGCGAGTCATATACCTCAATCAAAAAACCACCGTATTCCAGCGAGATCCTGCCGGTTTCACCCACTAGGAAATCAAGCACATCCTTAGGGGTGCACTCCATCCTCTCCTGCTTGTATTTCAAGGCAACATAGGATTCTTTATAAGAAGAATATATCCTTAACCACCATATTCTTTACCTTAAAGGGTTATTTAGGGAGGATTTAGGCCGTTTCTGGAGACGAGTTGCTCGGATAAGAATAGAGAGACTGTGATAAAATGTGCCGGGCAGCAGTCCATAACAGAGGAGGGGACGGGGGCATCTAGTTCCAGATACTCCTTGACTAGCTAGAGCGCATATCCCTAACTTAGCTGAAAAGACCATAACCACCTAAAGAGAGGAAAAAGGATATTGTCTAGCTTGTTAGATTTATTCCCCGAAATCTAGGCATGAGAGTGGCGTTCCAAGGAGAGCAGGGTGCGTACAGCGAGGAAGCGATATACAGCCATTTTGGCGAAAAAGATGTCGAAACTACACCTTGTAAAACAATACGTGAAGTATTCAACTTAGCTGAGGTTGGTGACGTTGATTACGGTGTAGTCCCTATCGAAAATTCCATCGAGGGGAGCATCTATGAGACTTACGATTTACTCCTTACTACAAGCGCCAGGGTTGTGGGAGAGATAATACTGAGGATAGTTCACTGTCTAGTGGCTTTACCTGGAGTCTCGATTAGGGATATTAGGAGGATATACTCGCATCCTCAGGCTCTTGCGCAGTGTAGGGGGTTTATAACTTCGCTTGGCGTGGATGCTATCACAACCTACGATACTGCGGGAAGCGTGAGGATGATAAAGGAGAGACAACTAAGAGACTCAGCCGCCATAGCAAGTGAAAGAGCGGCTAGGATATATGGCATGGATATACTTGCTAAGGAGATAGAGGATTACGGCAGGAATTATACAAGGTTCTTGATAATATCAAGGTATGAAGCTAAGAGAACCGATAAGATGAAGACATCTATTATATTCTCTCTACCTCACGTCCCCGGTTCTCTATACAACGCTTTGGGTGAATTCGCTAAACGTGGGATAAACCTCACCAAAATAGAGTCTCGCCCAACCAGACAAAGACCATGGGAATATTACTTCTTCCTTGACTTTGAAGGTAACCACGAGGATGAGCCATATAAAGAAGCTCTTAGGGAGCTTGCTAAAAGAGCAATATTCCTAAAAGTCTTAGGCTCATACCCGCGGGCAGCATCGATACCGTAGCGTTTCTTTAGAGATCTCTAACAGTAATCTATATAATGTATTAAGTATGATATATAAGGTTTTCTTTAAAACTTTATTAAAAACCATAGTGAATTATCCGAATTTTTAATTAAAAAAGGCGAAAATTATGGGTCATGGAAGTTCCCCAGAGCTTAAGACTGTACTTCTAGTATCTGTTGTTTCCTTGGTTTTCCTTGCGTCTCTAACAGGGGCATGGGCCGATAATCCTGTCATCTCTCCGTCCATATTACCCGACGGCCAGGTTGGTGAAAGCTACAGCGTGGTTTTCTCCACGGATCATGACGCATGTGCTGAATGGTCCATCAGCGGCGTTACACCCCCCGGCTTGACATTTGTTACAACTGACACAGTAGGTTGTCCTCCGGGGGAGGGGAAGAAGGCTAAACTCTCAGGTACTCCAACTGCGGAGGGGGAGTATGGGTTTACTGTATCTGCCACAGTTTTGCACTACGCAGAGTTCCCATTTACAGGGGATAGAAGCTATAAGCTCAAGATACGTGAGTCGGAGCCGGAGTTTGATTTCACGTTAGAGTGGTATCTTGACAGCGTTGAAGTGAATATAAACAGAGTTCTATACCGGAATATACCAACTCTTGAATTATCCAGCATTAACACCGTTATAGTTGACAAGGTAACACCACCTACGCAGAGAGTCAGACTTAGAATGGTGAGTATTGATGGTATAGAGTTTAGACTTGATACAATACGGGAATATCCCCGTTTCAAAGCTGAATTGGATGTTGCGATATCGCAGAACGTCCTTCCCGGCGTGTATCGTGTAGAGGTTATAGGAGAAGCCGAAGACGGTAGTGTAACTAGAACTGCTAGTTTTAACCTAATATTAGAAGCGGACGACCTAGGTAACCAGCGGGTAAACTGGGTTAGAGCCCAGCAGATATTGTTCGGCGACTGGCCCTTAATAGAAGGAAAGAACACGATATTTAGGGTAAGCATAACCTCAACCCTCCCATGGCCTATAACCAGCGAGATATGTATATCACTACCAGCTGATGAATGGAGCTATGTAGCTAGATACAGAGACCCGATAAACAGAGCATGGTACAAACAATGTAGTGACATGACAATAAATCCGGGGGAGCATGTATATCTGTTAGATTTTGAAAGCGGAGGGAGACTACCTCTTGGAGGGACAAACGACCCTAACCCTATACAGGTCCCTGTAAGACCGAGGCCGAAAGGAGGGGGCGCTACTGTAGAGGCTATACTCGAGCCTGTGCCTATATTCGATGAACCGGATAACATAGCTAGAACTGTCTATTTCGCCGTTGATACAAAGGGCGTTGAATACAGGTTCGTCCCTGTAGTTCCGATATGTGAAGTAGATAACTACATGAGAGACAGGGCGGAGCATATCGAGGGGATGTGGAACGACATAAGGGCATCGATAAAGTATATTATAGATGTCTACCCCGTTGCAGAGGATGAAGTTTACTACTATCTAGATGAACGCCAGCAGGTTACAATAGATACCTCGGCCGTCTCATTTCCAGATGTAGGATGCGCTGGTTGGAACCGTAGAATGGATATATGGCGGAACAACGCAAGTAACCCTGATCGTGATAAGATGCCTCCATGGGCTAATAGTTTACTGTGGAGAACAGGGGCTGAGCTTCAGCGTCTTGCAGAAGAAAATTATAACGCACGGCTACGAAGTAGGGATGTAAACCTGCAGGTTGTCGGATTGCTTTACTTTAGATGGCGTAATATGTATCTCAACGGGGGGTGGTTAGGTGCAACATGGTCTTCGCAGTCCAACACGTTCTTTTCAGAATACATACTGCCCTCGGATTCTATTAGAACTCTTTGGGGAGTCATGGCGCATGAGCATCTTCATAACTTAGGAGCTACACCTGATGTCTATAAATACGGACGCTGTAGACTACCCGCTGATGAAGGATTTGGCGTTAATTTCCTAGGTCTTATGCCGGATAACGGTAATGGATTTATCTACATGGACTATGATTGTCGTGGATTAGAATGGGTTGATAACCCTATTCTTACACTTGCTATAAACAGGCTAACTGATTCATGGAGCTTCGGAGAAGCTTTTAGATACTGGAATAATACAAACTCAAGCCTGTACGGAACTATAACTCTTATGCGGGAGGTAGCCAGTTCACATGAAGAAGTAGTGGTAATAAGAGGGGCTTTGATTTCCAACGATAAGGTTGCTTTGTTTCCACTTATCAGAACCGCAGGTGCTGAAGACACACCAGTTGATTATGATGATGGGGAATACCAAGTCATTCTGTTAAATTCTGACGGGGATATTATAAGAAGAATAAACTTTACAATGATTGAACCAGCTGAGATTAGTGGAAATCCTACTTTCTCGCTTTACATAAAATGGAACGATGAGGTGACGGAGATTAGGATATTACGAAACAGCGATGGGAAAGTTCTTGCAGTTAAACGCCTAAGCCCTAATCCACCTATAGTAGAGCTGATCTATCCACGTACAGGAGATAGGGTAGGCAGGGAGGACGCAGCTAACGTAGTCATAACATGGCGGGGGATAGACCCAGATGGAGATGAGCTTTTCTACGACGTGTGGATAAGCCCAGACGGCGGGGATACATGGATACCTCTAGCATTCGACTGGCCCTACGAAAGACTAAACATCCCTGTAACCCTCCTAGAGCCAGGGCACAACTATAAAATTAAGATAATAGCTAACGACGGCTTCAGAACAACAGAGGTAACATCAGGACGCTTCTCAGTAGTGGAGGAAAGTAATGTTTACAGCGTTATAGTTGACTTACTTGGGTTACCGCCCAACGTTGCTGTTAAGATACTAGTTGACGGTGTTGAGTTCACAGAGGTAGTTACAAAGCCCACCCCAAGCATACTGGCTGAAAGCATACCAAACCAACAGAGCATAGCATCTATAGCCCTAATTCTACCTAAAGGCGAGCATGTAATAGAAGTGCAGAAGATAATAGAGGTAGGGCCAGGCATTCGGGTGACGATAGATAATAACATAATAGAAGTTAAAGAATCAACCCTCATAGCGTTTGTTTACAAAACAGAGTATCTGGTCAACGTGGTATCGGAATACGGCGAAACCCGTGGATCTGGCTGGTACACGGCGGGTTCTGAAGCTGTTATAGAGGTTATCCCAGCTGTAGTTACGGTAGATGAGGGTGTAAGGCAGCTTTTCTCTGGGTGGATTGGGACTTTTGAGCTTGAAGACCCTAGCGTTGCCGTAAAGGTTATGCAGCCGATTAACCTACATGCTGTATGGCAAAGACAATACTTGGTTAATGTTGTTTCTGAATATAGTGAAGTTATAGGGGCAGGATGGTATGATGAAGGAACGACAGCGAATATCAGATTGAAGGATAGTATTGTGGAGCATCAAGCAGAGAAGGGTGTGAGGTTTATCTTCTCAGGATGGATAGGGGACGTGAAGTCTGGAGAGCCGCAGGTTAGTTTTGCTGTGGATAGGCCTAAAAGCATCGCCGCTGAGTGGAGAAGACAGTACCTGCTTACGTTGTTGATAGAGCCTGAAGATGCCACCGGCTACTCAGGAGACGGATGGTATGATGAAAACACAGACGCAATAATAAGGGTTGATAATACTATTGTACAGCTGGATCCAGAAACAAGATTGGTTTTCACAGGTTGGGTTGGGAGTGTAACAGCTGATGAACCAACTGTAAGAATAGTGATGGACTCCCCTAAGCAGGTAACTGCGTTATTCAGGAAGCAGTATCTGTTGACTGTGGAGTCTGAGTATGAGGTGATCGGCGGTGGGTGGTACTTCGAAGGTGAGTCGGCGGAGTTGAAAGCTCCTTCGAGGGATGCGGAGATACCCGGTGTAAGGATAGTATTAGATAAATGGGAGGGCCCTGTTTCTAACCCCTCAAGCCCTGAAACCTCGGTTGTCATGAGTAAACCCGCTACGGTAAAGGCGTTATGGCGTACAGACTATACCGGACTGGTGTTTTACATAGCGGTTGCTGCAGCTGTGGCGTTAATCGCAGTAGCTTTATCTAAGCGGAAGAAAAATCAGAAAACCGAGAAGAAAGACTAAAAGCCGTTAAACCTCCTCTTCATTATTTTATTTTATAATTAGATATTTCTTCTAGTATTGTGATTAGAGCTTGGGTTCCTTCGTCTTTCATTCCCTTGTTTTCTAGCGATTTTACAAGCTCTGATACTAGGTTGACGCCTAACAGCGGAAGGTTCAGTTTCTCTGTCATTTCCTTTACTATCTTTAGGTCTTTTCTGAAGTGTTGTATCTTAAAACCGGGTGTGAAGTCGTGTTCTACTATTTTTGGGCCTAGGTTGTTGAGTTGCCACGAGCCTGCTGCTCCTGAGCCTATTACTTCTATTACTTTTCTTGGGTTTAGGCCTGCTTTGCTGGCGAAGAGGATGGCTTCGCATGTTGCTAGTAGGTTTAACGCTACCGCTATTTGGTTGCATATTTTAGTCATCTGCCCCATTCCATTACCTCCCATGTGGACTATCTTCTGCCCCATAGTCTTCAATACTGGAAGAGCCTTGTTGAAGGCTTCTTCATCCCCTCCTACCATTATGGTTAACGTCCCGGCCTCAGCTCCCATAGTGCTACCTGTAACGGGGGCATCTAGATACTCCACACTCTTCTTACGCAGCTCCTCAGCTATTTCCATCTCAACCAGAGGTGAGATTGTTGACATGTCTATAACTATACTACCTGTGTTAGCTCCTTCGGCTACGCCGTTCGGGCCTGTTATTACCTGCTTAACTTCAGGCGAGTCAGGTAACATGGTTATTATTATCTCGGACTTCTCAGCAACCTCTCGGGGGTTTCTGGCCTTCTCAGCTCCGAGTGAAACAAGCTCCTCAACAGGCGGCTGGCTTCTGCTGTAAACCACAAGCTCATACCCGGCTTTCAGTATTCTCTTTGACATAGGCCGGCCCATCAGCCCAAGCCCTATAAACCCGACTTTCCTAACCATTTCAATCAATCCCTAAATTAGGGATATACATGAAATAAACGTTACTTCCTCAGAACCTCATCAACAAGCTTTACACGGTTAGTATTGCCCCAAGGCTCTACTTCAACAACTCCTCTCTTCTTTAACGATGATATTATTCTATGGGTCTTCAACCGGGATAGCCTAAGCTCCCTTGCGATGTCCTTCTGAAGCGCCTCTCCTCCGTTGTTTATTATATACTCAACAACCCTCCGTTCATCGTTGGTAAGAATCCTTATGAGAGGAGCATCGGCTTCACTTTCTCTATGCGGATTATATGTTCTGGGAAAAGCCACGTATATAACCAGCAGCACCAGCATCGTAATTATCAGCACCATAACCGCAGGCCCTACCCACAATATGGGCTGCGGCATTATCATACGGCGCATCACGGTATTATGCTGCCAAATACCTATAGAAACTAATACAACTGAGAGCACAGTTACGGATAACAACACAACCTGCAGGTTACTTAGTCGCATTAGTCAAGAGGACATGCATGATATCGGTTTATTAAGTTGAATAATTGTTTCAGAAATACTAAAATACAGCTAAGGAGGATGTTTCAGGATTGTTTCAAGATAACCTTAAGAAAGCCTTACTTCATACTATATACCGAGGTGGGCTTAAGGCATGGATAAAATTTGGTTATTGGTTTTGGGTTTAGGTTTGACGGCCGTTTTGATTGGAGCAGCTACGGCCTACGTTTATTCACAGACTATGACGCCGGTTTGGAATCCTCCCATGTGGGGTATGATGCCTCCGGTCTGGAGTTCCTCCGCAGAAGAGGGGGTGTGTGAAGAATGCTACGGCATGATGTACTACCA
>DQVM01000165.1 GCA_015661775.1 Candidatus Caldarchaeum subterraneum
AACCTTGATAACCTCCTCTCACGGTTCATAGAGATATACACCCCAAGCTATATGAGGGTATTCATAGCTAGATCCGACCCAGCTCTAAACTACGGGCTTTTATCAGCCACTTTGATGGCGAAAATAGCATTATCAAAAATTTGCAGAATAAACAAGAACTTTAACATCCCTTTATATCCTATAATAGGCGCAGGGTGTCTGCCTTTTAGAGGCCATAATAATCCAAGGAATTTTGAGAAGTTCGCATCGGAGTACAGGGGTGTTACAACAGTTACTATACAGTCTGCGTTTAGATACGACTATCCAGAAAACGAGGTTATCAACGCTGTTGAGTGGTATAACTCCAACCTAGGGAGGTATGAAGCCAGCATATTAGATAAACATGAGGAGGATATTATGTTGTCCAGCATTATACTGGGTAAACTATCTCCGGCGTATAGAGAGTCTGTTGAGAAGACCGTTGACGTAGTTAACATGCTCTCTAGGAGGATACCTGCAAGAAGGGCAAGGAGGCTTCACATAGGATTATTTGGATACTCAAGGAGATTGGGCGGGAAAAATCTTCCTAGAGCAATTCCGTTTACAGCTGTTTTCTACAGCCTCGGCATGCCGCCTGAGTTTATAGGCCTCAGGGCGTTGGAGCAGCTTAGTGAGGAGGAGTATAGCCTGCTTAGGGAGTATTACAGAAGTCTAGTCCATGACCTGTCGGAGGCGGGTAAATACATAGCATGGGATAACCTGAATATCCTAGCTGAGAAGCCTCCGGAAGTAAATGAAGTGTTTGGGGAGGAGTTTTTACAGGGTTTTATACCGAAGTACCTGGAGGATTTAGAAACCGCCTCAAGCATGCTGGGGATAAAACTGGGCCCTAGAAACGTAACTGAGAGGCGTTACGAGAACGAGGTGAATAACCTACTGATTTCTCTTATTGAGGGGGAGGTGGAGTCGATAAAGAGGGAGCTTGAGAACGCTGCTTTGATGAGGCGTTCAATAGGATAGGCGGCTCAGACCCCGCTCCTTAAGGTTTTCTTCATCAAGAATACGGGCGACATTCAGTCATCATCGCCTAGAGGTGGAGGGTATAAGCGGAGGTTTAAAGATTATGTTGAATGGGTTTATGGGTGTTTGACGCGGGGCTGCTGACTGGGTTTCTGCTGGGTTTGGGGTATGTATGGCCTGCCTACGTATCCAACGCAACCCCAGTGGTAGCTGTTAAGCTGCTGGGGAAAGCCCATCCCCTTGACTTAGGAGCAACCCTACCAGATGGAAGACGAGTCTTAGGGGATGGAAAAACCGTGGAGGGGCTGGTCTCGGGGATTTCCACAGGCTTCGCGGTTGGGGTGGCTATGCATACCCTACTCCCCTTCCTCTTCAGAGACCTGCTGGAGATACTCCTCATCTCGTCAGGGGCTTTGGCTGGAGATATACTGGGGGCTTTCATCAAAAGACGGCTGGGCATAAAGCAGGGAGCGCCAGCCCCCATTCTAGACCAGCTGGGTTTCCTAGCCGTAAGCCTGTTAACCATACACCTAACCTACGGCCTCCCCAGCTTCATAACCCCATCCACGTTAACGCTCCTCCTCCTCTTCACACTATTGATGCACGTAGGGACTAACACCCTCGCATACCTACTGGGGTTAAAGGATACCTGGTATTGATGCACATAGGACTAACGCATCCCCTAGGTATAATTGCAGCTCCCCACCTCCTATAGAGGTTAGCTAGCGTGGGAGGCAGCTATCATCAACGGAGCATATGGTTTAGTTGGTTTTATTTTGGTTGGTCTTGCCGCTGCTGGGAATGTTGTCTCCGGCGTAAATGGTTTTTAAGTAAGGGTATGGTTTACGTTATTGCTAAGCGGTAGCTGGATATGGGGTATGCGGATGCTAGGATAGGTCTTGAGATTCACGTCCCTATGGCTACTCTGAGGACTAAACTCTTCTGCGGATGCAGCAACGTAACCGAGTCCAGCTCCACAAAACCCAACGCCGAGGTATGCCCAGTATGCCTAGGCCTCCCCGGAGCCCTCCCCAGGCCTAATATCCAAGCCATAAGACAGGGCCTAACCCTAGCCCACGCCCTTAACTGCAAAACACCCGATTTCCTCCAGTTCTACCGCAAGCATTACTTCTACCCCGACCTCCCTAAGGGTTATCAGATAACCCAGTACGAGGCAGGAGGCCACATGCCCCTCGGCTTCGGAGGAAGCTTCACGCTGGGCAACGGTAAAAAGATTGGGATAAGACGGGTGCATATAGAGGAAGACCCAGCTAGGCTGGTTCACCCCGAGGGTATAGGCGAGTCAGCCTACGTGCTGGTGGATTACAACAGAAGCGGCGGGCCCCTGCTGGAGATTGTTACAGAACCCGACTTAACAACACCCGACGAAGCCAGGAACTTCATGGAAAAACTAAGGGAACTGCTCACAAAACTAAACATAATACAAGAAGATACCGTCCTTAAGGCTGATGCCAACGTCTCCGTAAAAGGCTCAGGACGTGTTGAAATTAAGAACATAGGCTCCTCCGCAGACCTTAGGAAGGCCCTGCAGATAGAGATAATGCGCTTAAGACGTTACGTGGAGGAGGGTTTGGAGGTTGAGCAGGAGACACGGCACTGGGATGATAGGCGTAAAGTAACAACACCTGCACGCGGTAAGGAGACTGAACAGGAGTACCGATACATCCCCGACCTAAACATACCCCCAATACCATTAGCACCGATAAAGCAGGATATAGAGACTAAGCTGACGGAAATCCTCCAAGAACCTAAGGAAGAGCTCGTAGCAAAATACAACCTCCAGCCCAGCATAGCCGAAGCCATAACACGAAACCCCCGTCTCAACAGGATATTCCAGAACATTCTAGAGAGCGATCTGCTGCGTAGGGATACTAAGCTGGTTGACTCCGCAGCTAAGCTGTTGATTAATCAAGGGAGTAAGCTGCTTAAGAGGGGCTTCTCAGAGGCGGATGTAGCTGGTAGGATAAAGCAGCTCTGTATAAGAATAGCCGCTGGCGAGGTGACGTTTAACGAGGCTAAGAGGCTTGTGCTGGAGGGTGAGGAGGCGAGGGAGAGGATAAAGCAGGCCGATAAAGCCACTATCCAGCGGTTCGTTGACGAGGTCCTCTCGGAGGAGAGGATAACAGCCAAGAGCAGGAAGATACTAGACTATATCGTAGGCAAGGCCCTGCGTAAGATGAAGAGCAGCGGCATCAAGGCAGACCCTGTGGAGGTTGCTGAATACGCTAGGGAGGTTCTTCAACGCATAGCCCCTGAGCAGGAAAAACAAAAGGAGGAGCTTAACATGAAGGAGGAGGCGGGGCTTGGAGAAACCCAAACCATCCTCCAGTCTTTCGTCAAGACTGATGAAATCACCTCAACCCGTAAGGCCTTACAAGCCGGCGAGGGAGAGGCTACATTAGCAGGCTGGATAGAATCTAGGATGAACCTAGGTGGGAAATCCTTTATAATACTCAGGGACTGGAGCGGGTGGATACAGTGCGTAGTATCAAAGGAGCTGGATGAGAGGATATTCAACATCCTAACCAGCTTAAACCTAGAGTCCTTCATAACTGTGAGGGGGAAGCTAAGGCGTGATGAACGCGCCCCCACAGGCGTTGAGCTGGTTGTGGAGGAGCTTAAGGCAGTATTCCCCTCAGCTTCTCTCCCCCTAACCCTGCCCCAGCTTGCTAAGTCAGATTTCCAAATAAGACTCTCCTACAGATTCCTAGACCTTAGAAGAAGACGCGTCAGGGGTGTATTCAAAATCAGAAGCCTCATAACTAAGCTTGTGAGAGAGTATCTTGAGAACCTAGGCTTCACGGAGATTCACACCCCGAAGATAATATTAAGCGGAAGCGAGGGAGGGGCTGAGCTGTTCACACTCCTCTACTACGGCCGGGAGGCGTTCCTAGCCCAGAGCCCCCAGCTGTATAAGCAGATGGCGGTAAACGCGTTTGAGAGGGTTTATGAGATAGACAGCTACTATAGGGCCCAGAAGTTCGATACCCCTAGGCACTTGGCTGAGTTCTGGTCGATAGATGTGGAGGCTGCTTTGTATGATTTAGATAAGTTGACGAGCTTAGCGGAGGGGATAGTGAACCACGTTTTATCTAAGTTACCTAACGAGGCTGGTGAGGAGCTTAGCATACTCAACGTGGAGCTTAGGCCCCCTAAGCCGCCGTATAAGAGGATTACATACAGGGAGTGTTTAGATATTCTAGAGCAGGCCGGAAGACCTATTGAGTTCGGCGAGGATATAGGAGCTGAGGAGCTTAAGATAATCACAGATAAGATAGGCGGTGAGCCATTCTTCATACTCTACTGGCCCAAGGAGTGCCGAGCCTTCTACTACAAGACCAACGGAGGGGATAGCAGGATTACTAACAGCTTCGACTTAGTATGGCCTATGAAAGACTCTGCCCCGCTTGAGCTAGCCAGCGGAGGGGAGAGGATAAACGACTACAACGAGCTGATTGAGTCGCTGAGGAGCAAAGGACTTAACCCTGAGAGCTACGAGTGGTATAGTGAGATGTTCAGATACGGCGTACCTCCCCACGGCGGGTTTGGAATGGGATTGGATAGGCTCGTTATGGCGGTATGCCAAACCGACACGGTTCTAGAAACCGTATTCTCCCCCAGAACGCCTAAGTACTCCAAGCCTTAAAAAGGTGTTGAACCGGTGAAGCCATTAGCTGAAACCCCTGCTGAGGAGAGGCTTAAACAACTCAAGACAGTTTACTCAAGGCAGAGGGAGGCCGCCGAGCGGTTTAACGCCTACATAACACTACGCAGCCTAGAGGAGGTGGAGGAGGATGCTGAATCCTCCGAAGGGCCTTTGAAGGGTGTTTTACTACCCATTAAGGATAACATCTCAACCAGAGGCGTTAAGACAACCTGCGCCAGCAGGATGCTGGCCGGCTACTCCCCACCCTACGACGCCTCAGTGGTTAAGCTGCTGAAGAAAGCTGGGGCAACCGTTGTGGGCAAGACTAACATGGATGAGTTCGCCATGGGGAGTACCGGGGAGAACAGCGCGTTCGGCCCGACCAGAAACCCTTGGGACGTTGATAGAGTGCCGGGGGGAAGCAGCAGCGGAAGCGCCGTCGCGGTTGCTTACCACGGATACGTCAGCCTAGGCTCAGATACAGGCGGGAGTATAAGGCTCCCTGCATGTTACTGCGGTGTATTAGGGCTTAAACCCACCTACGGGCTGGTTAGCAGGTTCGGGCTGATACCATACGCAGAGAGCCTAGAGCAGATAGGCCCTTTCTCAAGGTTCTCCAAAGACCTAGCCATGTTGATGAAGCTCCTAATAGAATACGATGAGATGGACATGACCATGACCCCCTCAACCTCCTTAAGAAACAGCATAGCCTCCAGGCTGGAGGCGATAATAAAATCAACCGGTAAACCAGCGGTTGTGAACGGCGTTAAGATAGCTTACTCCAGCAAGTTAATCTCCTTAGCAGACTCACGTGTGCAGAGGGTTATAGAGAATTTCATCTCCTACCTCAGGGATGAGATGCATGCTGAGGTTTCTGATGTTGATTTACCTATGCTTGATAAGAGCCTCTCGGCGTATTACATAATAGCCATGGTTGAGGCTTCTAGCAACCTAGCTAGATACGACGCCACCTACTACATAACGAGAGAAACATACACCAGCTACTGGCAGGATACTATAAGGCTACGTTCTGAGAAGTTCGGAGACGAGGTTAAGAGGAGGATAATCATGGGCTCATTCGCCTCCTCCGCCGGATACATGGGTAGGTATTACCTGAAGGCTCTCAAGGTGAGGCGTTTCATCAAAAACCTAGTATCAGAAGTTCTTTCCAGGTTTGATTTCCTACTTATGCCCGTCTCCCCATCACCACCTCCTAAGCTGGGCGAGGCGGTGGGTGTAGACGCTTACGCCCTCGACATCTACACGGTTGTCCCCAACCTTACCGGACACCCAGCACTGGCAATACCAATAGGATTCTCCTCAGGCCTGCCGGTTGGGGTTCAGTTTATATCAGACTATTATAAAGACGCTGAACTGGTGTATCTGGCTTACCTGCTGGAGGATAGGGTGTATGACCCGAGGAAGGCCCCTGGGTAAGGAGCTGCCGGTTGAGGAGGTTAAGCGGCTGGTTAGGGAGACTATGCTCAGCGAGGAGGAGGTAGTTAAAAACTTAGACCAGCTTTCCAGGATAATGGAGCTCTTCGACGAGATAGATTCTTTCGAGGAGTATGCGAAGAGCCTTGAGCCGTTGTATCATCCACTTGACCAGCGGGGAGAGCCTAGGGTTGATGAATCTGGAGGGGAGAGGGCTAGGCTTGAGGAGTTCGTGAAGAACGTGAGGGATGGTTTTCTACGTACCCCCAGGCTTTGAAAGGCTGCGTATTGATCTCTCTATCGTCTCAACAACCCTGTTTACGTCGTTCTCATCTATTACCAGAGGAGGCTGGAGACGTAGAACATTCTTATATACGCCACCAACCCCTATTATCACCCCCTCCCTCAAGGCATGCTCAGCGGCCTTCGCCGCCTCTTTATCAGCGGGCTCTTTTGTCTCCCGGTCTTTAACAAGCTCCACACCCACCATAAGGCCCTTACCCCTCACATCACCTATCAACCCCAGCTCTTCCTGAACCTCCTTCAGGCCATCCATCAGCATACGGCCCAGCTTCTCAGCCCTCTCATGCAGCATCTCATCCAGAACAGCTTCTATGGCCGCTGATGCAGCTGCGCATGCGACAGGGTTTCCTCCAAAGGTTGAGAAGTGGTCTCCAGCATCTATGGCTGAGGCTACTTCCTCAGATACTCCTATAGCTCCTATAGGTAGGCCCCCTCCAAGTGCCTTAGCCATGGTCATCAAATCAGGCTCCAGCCCGTAGTGTTCCGCGGCGAAGAGCCTGCCAGTCCTCCCAAATCCTGTCTGAACCTCATCGCATATGAATAGGACACCATACCTTCCGCATACCTCATTAACCTTCTTGAAGTATTCTACAGGCGGCGTTATTATACCTCCCTCCCCCTGTATAGGCTCTGCTATGAAGGCAGTAGCTTCACCGGGGGTTCTGCGGTTTATAGCATCTTCTAAAGCTTCTGCGCATTTGACGCCGCATCTAGGGTAGTCTAGGCCTAGGGGGCATCTGTAGCAGTAGGGCGATGCCACGTGGACAACGCCGGGGTAGTTGGCGAAAGCGCCTAGGCCGTGTTTATACTTATGCTGACCTGTCAACGTTAGAGCCAGAGCTGTTCTTCCATGAAAGGAGAGGTCAAGAGCTATTACGTGGCTGGCTGACTTTCGATTCTTGTATGCATACTTCTTAGCCAGCTTTACGGCGCCTTCAACGGCCTCAGCGCCGCTGTTGGCGAAGAAAAACCTAGATATGCTCCTAGGGGTTATCTCCGCCAGCTTCTCAGCCAGCCTGACGGGAGGGTCTATGTAGTAAAGCAAAGATGTATGCATAAGGGTTTCGGCCTGCTTCTTAACAGCCTCCACAACACGTGGATGGCAGTGGCCTACGTTATTCACCGCTATCCCCGAGAAGAAGTCCAGATACTCCCTGCCTGAGCTGTCCCAAACCCTAGCCCCCCTCCCACGAGTTATATGCAGCCTAGTTCTAGAGGGTAGGGATTGGAGAAGATACTTGGAGTCCCTCTCAAATACCCCGCTCATATTATTCTTCTTGTTGAACAGGTTTAGGAGAGATAAGGGTTATTCCTTCTTCTCGGCGTTTACCAGCTTCCAGAGGTATGCGGGTGTTACTGGGGTATCTTCTATCTTCACGTCAAACGGCGTCAGCGCATCCTCTACCGCGTTTACTATAGCCTGGGCCAATCCTATAGCCCCCATCTCACCCACCCCCTTGGTTCCTAGGGGATTGGGAGCCGGGGTCTCTGTTCTATCCGTTATCATCCACGGTATCTCAACGGCTGTTGGTATAAGGTATTCAGACAACGTATCAGTCAGCAGGACGCCGTCCTCTGTGTACGCTATCTCCTCGTAGATGGCCTGGCCTATGGCCTGCGCAGCCCCTCCGTGAACCTGCCCCTCCACCAGCATCGGGTTTACAACCTTCCCAACGTCATTAACTAGAACCAGCTTGAGGAGCTTCACCTCCCCCGACTCCGGGAATACCTCCACTACAGCAGCGTAGGCTCCGAACGGGAATGTTAGGTTGGGTACGTAGAAGCTGGTTGTAGCCAGGCCTATCTCCATCCCCTCAGGTATGCTCTCAGGGTCGTAGGCTATTCCTGCAACTTCCTCGAATGACAGGCTCTTGTCAGGGGCGTCTTTGACGAATATCCTCCCCTCCCGCATCTCTAGGTCCTCCGGCCTTGCCTCAAGCTTCGCCGCTGCTATCTTGAGCATCTTCTCCCTTATCTCCTTACATGCTTTCAGTATTGCGTTCCCCCCAGATGTTAGGGTCCAGCTTCCCGCAGTTCCCCAGCCGTAGGGTATTGCTAGGGTGTCGCCGTGGATTACCTGTACGCTATCCATATCCACCCCGAATACGTCTGCGACTATCTGGGCGAAGGCCGTCTCCTCGCCTTGGCCGTGTGGCGATGTGCTTGTGAATACGAGAACCTTACCCGTCGGCTCCACCCTAACGGAGGCGCTTTGGTAAGAGAAGTTACACACCTCAACGAAGGAGGAGAGGCCAACCCCTATGTACCGGCCTTCTCCCCTAAGCCTCTCCTGCTCTGCCCTAACCTCGCTGTACTTCAGCAGCTCAAGCGCCTTGTTTAAAGCAGCCTCGTAGTTCCCCGTATCGTATACAAACTTAGTTACTGTTTTGTATGGAAATTCGCTGGGTTGTATGAAGTTACGTCTCCTTATCTCCGCAGGGTCTATACCTAGTTTCCTAGCTATTCTATCTACAGTCCTTTCTATTATGTAAGAGGCCTCAGGCCTTCCCGCCCCTCTGTATGCGTCGGTGGCTATTTTGTTGGTGAAGACACCCACCACGTCTAGTTCTATGCTCTCAAGCTTGTAGCATCCGGGTATCATCCTAGCTGCCACAAGCGGGTTGTCCTGGGTGTATACGTAGTTGTAAGCCCCTAGGTCTGCTATCAGCCTGACCTTAAGGCCTAGTATCTTCCCATCCCTCTTAACCGCAGCCTTTACGTAGGCTATCATATCCCTCCCGTGGGTTGTAGCCTGTAGGTTCTCCCTCCTCTCCTCAAACCACTTCACAGGCCTTCCAAGCTTCACAGCCAAGTAAGGAATCACAACCTCCTCCGGGTAGTGGTTCAGCTTAGACCCGAAACCACCCCCAACCTCAGGTGTTATAACCCTTATCCTATTCTCGGGCCAGTTTAGCGACGTGGCTACCCAAGTACGGAGCTTATGCGGAAACTGGGTTGATGACCAAATGGTTAAGATTCTGTTGAGGGCGTCGTAGTGGGCCACAACACCCCTAGGCTCCATAGCAGTTGGAGCTAGGCGCTGTATCCTGAACCGTGCTTCTATAACCTCATCTGCGTTGCTGAAAGACTGCTCAACATCCCCAAACGCCTTCTTCCACCTGAAGCATACGTTATCCTCATAATCTTCATGAACTTTAGGAGCCTCGTCTTCAAGCGCTTTCTCAGGGTCAACAACAGCTGGGAGCGGCTCATACTCAACTATTATACGCTCAAGGGCATCCTTGGCCACGTACCTATCTTCAGCTACTACAACCGCCACAGGCTCGCCGACGAACTTAACTTCATCAACTGCTAGGGGGTAGTGGCTAGGGACTTTAGAGCCTCTATTAATTGACTCGACAACCAGAGGGCCTACAGCATCCTTAAGGTCTTTACCTGTGTAAACAGCAACCACACCCTCCAGGGTAAGGGCCTGAGAAACATCTATACGTTTTATCTTAGCGTGTGGGTAGCTGCTGCGTAGAAAAGCAGCGTAAAGCATCCCAGGTAGCTTGATATCATCCAAGTAGGTGGACTCGCCTTTTATAAGACGTGGATCCTCCTTACGTTTAACAGGCGAACCTACGTACTGTGTCTGCATCATGTTTCATCATCCTGTATTCAGAAGCATAAAAACCTTGAAACTCTTAATCTTCCGCTTTGTTGATTATGCATAAATTTAGTAAAGGTTAAATTATTTATTTTTATCCGAGGGAGTTAGTTACCATTACTGTTGGTGCTTGGTGATGAGTGATAAGGTGGTGGAGGATACTGTAAGCTTCTCCTACGGTACTTGGAGGAGGCAGAGGGGTTGGAAGCCTCTGCACGTGGTTGATGCTGAGGGTTGTTATTTCATGTCGGCTGATGGGAGGCGGTTTCTAGATTTTTCCTCGCAGCTTATCTGCAGCAACTTAGGGCATAGGAATAGAAGTATTGTAAACGCTATTAAGGAGTATGCTGAGAAGCTTCCTTACATATCACCGGCTTTCACATGCGACGTTAGGGCTGAGCTTAGCAGGATGCTGCGAGAACTAGTCCCACCCAGTCTCAGCAAGTTCTTCTACTCTACCTCCGGAACCGAAGCCAACGAGGCTGCGTTGAAGATAGCCCGCTTATATACGGGGCGTTATAAGGTAATCTCCCGCTACCGCTCCTACCACGGGTCTACCGCTGCATCAATATCTGTGACAGGCGATGTTAGGCGGTGGTATGTGGAGGGTTTTCATACAGTTCCCGGTACGTTGTTTGCGCCTGACCCCTACTGCTACCGCTGTCCCCTCGGCCTCTCATACCCCGACTGCGGAGTAGCATGCGCTGAGTATGTTGACTACATGCTTAACCACGAGGATAACGTGTCGGCGGTTATAGTAGAGCCTGTGGTAGGGACTAACGGCGTCATCATCCCGCCGCCTGAATACTTCCCCAAACTCAGGGAGATAACTAGGAAACACGATGTCCTGCTTATCGTAGATGAGGTGATGAGCGGGTGGGGGAGGGTTGGTGAGTGGTTCGCTATAAACCACTGGGGCGTAGAGCCTGACATATTAACTACGGCTAAGGGAATAACATCAGCTTATCTACCTCTAGGTGTTACTGCAACATCAGAGAAGATAGCTAGTTATTTTGACGATACTTACTTCGCGCATGGGCATACCTACGAGGCCCATCCCTTGACTATGGCAGCTGGGGTGGCTGCGATAAACGAGTATCGTAGGCTTAACATACTTGAGCGGGTGAAGAGGCGGGGGGAGTATCTGGGGAGGCGTCTTAAGGAGCTGGAGGAGAGGCACGAGTCGGTAGGTGAGGTAAGGGGAATGGGGCTTTTCTGGGCCGTAGACCTAACTAAAAACCGTAGAACAAGAGAGCCGTTCAACACGTTTAAGGACAAATACTCGGGGAAACAGCTCGTCGTAGATGCTGTGGCTGCTGAGATGATGCGGCAGGGGGTGTATTGCATGGCTTGGGTAAACCATCTACTCGTAGCCCCTCCGCTAATAGTTGAAGAGGATGAAATAGACGAGGGGGTTGAGGCTCTGGATAAAGCCCTTAAGATAGCGGATGAAAAAACCGAAAAATAACCCTTAACAAGCCTCCTACCCCTTAAAACAGCGGTAAAACAGGAGAAAAACCCATATAGTTGATTTTGGCCTGTGAGCGTTTATCTTACGGCGGCTCAGCCCCCTCCAGGCCTAAGAAAGCCTTCAAACACCTTACAGGTTTTTAACTCTAAAAAAGGGAGAAGCCTCGTCTTGTTTTACTAGATTTTACCTAATTTATCTTGAAGGAAAAGTTAAAAGCGGTAAGTCGCTGAGGCTGTTCTGACCCGCGTTTAGAAGCCGGGCCGGGTGCATTACCAAATGATGCTAGATAGGGAGTATGTTAAGTTTAGCAGGTCCCGTGCTTTGCTTGATGAAGCTCTCAAGATTATACCAAGCGGCGCTTCATCGGTTCTACGCACCTACGCCCCCTCACCCATCTTCATAACCCGTGGGAGGGGCTCTAGAGTCTGGGACGCCGACGGAAACGAGTACGTGGATTACCTCCTTGCGTTTGGGGCTTTGATAAACGGCCACTGCCACCCCAGGATTGTTGAGGCGATTAAAAGACAGGCCGAGGAGCTGTTGATGAGCGGCACACCACTGGAGCTTGAGGTAGAGCTGGCTAGGAAGATTCAGAGAGTAGTCCCTAACGCAGAGCGGGTGCTTTTCGCTACAACGGGGACTGAAGCAACTATGGAGGCTATAAGAATAGCGAGAGCAGTTACGGGCAAGAGTAAGATAGTGAAGTTCGAAGGCGCATACCACGGCCACCACGACTACGTACTATGGAGCGTGGAATCCCCAGTACATGGCCTTGAGATATCACCCTTCAGAATCCCATACTACCCCGGAATACCAGAGGCCGTGGGTAAAACAGTAATCATAGCCCCTTGGAACAGCCCCGAGGTGCTGAGGAAGATTACTAAACGACATAGAAACAGCATAGCAGCCATAATAACAGAACCCATCATGGCGAACAACGGGGTTATAATGCCCAAGCAGGAGTACCTGAAGCAGCTCAGGGAGATAGCCGACGAGATAGAGGCTCTGCTAATATTCGACGAGGTACTGACGGGTTTCAGAATAGCCCCGGGAGGGGCTCAGGAGTACTTCGGCGTTAAAGCAGACCTAGCTACGTTCGCCAAGGCTCTTGGTGGGGGAGTTCCCATATCAGCCTTAACAGGCTCTAAGGAGATACTGGATAACGTTGGGATAGGGAAGATAGGATTCGGCGGAACTTACAACGCCCATCCAGTAAGCCTAGCAGCAGCCTCAGCCAACCTAGATATACTACTGGAGAACAACGGCCAGGCATTCGCACAGCTACACAAAATAGGAAACGAGATAACCAAAGGCTTGAGAGAGGCAATAGACGAGGCCAAGGTGAAAGCCATAGTCCAAGGCCTGGGGCCTCTGTTTCAAGTCTTCTTCACAGACCTACCCCAGATAACCAACTACCGGGAGAGATTAACGACTGACAGAGATGCTTACATGGAGTGGCATAAAGAGCTTCTCAGACGAGGCATCCTACTCTTCGCAGAAGACGGAGAGAGGATAGTAATCTCGACGCAGCACAATAAGGAGGATGTTAACAAAACCATAGAAGCGGCCGAGGAGGCATTTAAGGAGGTAAAACGTAGGCTCTACTAAGGCTACTATTTAGAGGGTGAAAATAAAGATAATTATTTCAGCTCTTAGAGAAATTCATCCATGAACGTGTTCGACGCGATAAGGAGTAAGCTGGATATAAGAGAGTTCGGGTCAACGTCTGTTGATAATGATGTAAAACGCCTCACCCTAGAGGCTGCTAGGCTATCTTCATCAGGCCTTAACTCGCAGCACTGGAGGTTTATACTGGTGGATACTAGGGAGGGGTTGGAGAAGCTGGCCGAGATAAGCACCACCGGAAAATGGATATCGGGGGCCAGTTTTGCGGTTATAGTCCTAACAGACCCTAAATACCCCTACCACGACATAGACGCAGGCCGGGCTATAGCGTATATGCAGCTGGCCGCCTGGGAGAAGGGGGTAGGCTCAGGGATATACACAGGCTTCAACGAGGAGAAGATGCGGCAGGAGTATAAAATACCCGCTAACATGCATATCTCAGCGGTAGTAGGCTTCGGATACCCAAGAAAAAAGATAATCGGTAAAAAAAGTAGGTTACCCCTAACCGAGATAGCTTACCACATGCGTTACGGCAATAAACTAGACCTCTAAAGAGACGGAGGAGGATAACCAATAAATTTACCGCATAAGGTCTTAACTAAAGGAGAGCTGCGGATGAGCAGACGTAGTGAAAAGATTCTCCGAGGAGTCATTAAGGCACTGGGCCTAGGATTAGCAGCAGGCTCGGCGTATTTAGCGTATACCTTTACAACAGTAACCAACGTAGCATACCCTATTTTCGCAACCCTCATGGCCTTCTTCCTAGCGTTGATGGTTATAGGAGCTTTACTAACTATCCTATACTGATGATGCGATGATTCCCGAAGCCACGTTAAGCTGTATAGGATGTGGAAATAAAATAGAACATGACAGGGTTGTCTACTCCTGCCCCCGCTGCGGGGATTTGCTGGAAGTGAAGTTAGAGAACCTAAGCTCGGTTGATGCCTCCCTGCTTAAGGAGAGGTGGAGAAGCAGGCCGATAGGAGTTTGGCGATACAGGGAGCTTATCCCATTAAGGGGAGAGAGGTACATCACCTTACATGAAGGGGGGACGCCGCTTTATAGATGCGGCAAGCTGGCTAGATGGGCTGGTGTTAAGGAGCTTTATGTAAAGTTTGAGGGGGCCAACCCGACGGGGAGCTTCAAGGACAGGGGAATGTGCGTAGGCATAACTAAAGCCCTAGAAAGCGGCAGGCAGGCGGTTATATGCGCCTCTACGGGAAACACGTCATCCTCCATGTCCGCATACGCAGCCGCTGCGGGTATGAAATCGATAGTCCTCATACCTAGGGGGCGTATAGCGTTAGGCAAGCTCTTCCAAACCCTCCTATACGGGGCCAGGACGATAGCCGTCAAAGGCTCATTCGACGACGCTCTTAACATGGTTATGCAGCTTAGAGACAGTAAAGACCTATACATACTAAACTCTATAAACCCTTGGCGTATCGAGGGGCAGAAAACACTAGCTTACGAGTTATATGACCAGCTGGGGATGGGGGATTATGTAGTAAGCGTTCCCGTAGGAAACTGCGGCAATATATCAGCTATATGGAAGGGGTTCAGCGAGCTTATCGAGCTTGGGCTGCTTAACGGCTCCCCTACCATGCTAGGTGTCCAAGCTGAAGGCGCATCCCCCTTCGCCGACATGATACTCAAAGGACATGAAACGCTAAAGCCATTAGAAGAACCTAGAACCATAGCCACAGCAATAAGGATAGGGAAGCCGGCAAACTGGAAAAAAGCCCTCAGGGCTGTAAGGGATTCAGGCGGTACAGTAGCTAAGGTTAGCGACTGGGAGATAGTAGAGGCCCAGCGCGCCCTAGCCTCTCTTGAGGGGATAGGTGTAGAACCCGCCTCAGCAGCTTCCCTCGCAGGTGTTAAGAAGCTGGTGGAGGAGGGGAGGCTTGACAGAGACTCAACGGTGGTATGCATATCTACTGGAACAGCGCTTAAAGACCCTAACGAGGAGCTTCTCAGAGGAATAGAGTTCTCCGAGGTTGAACCCAACGTGGATTCAGCCAAGCCCTTGATAGAGGAGATACTAAAACCCTGATAGACTTTACGTATAATAGTATATCCCCTGCTGCTTCTGCATCTTATCAAGCTGTGAGTCCAGCTTGTTTGCTCTAGGTCTCTTGGTGCTGGGGTCTCGTCTAAACGTTATCCCAACCCCTTGGAGGAACTTGTTAAACCCGGTCTTCAGGTCGGTTGGTTTTCTCGCTACCCCCTCTACACCCGGCTTCCCTTCAAACACCATAACCCGTGTTGAGGCGAAGTCCAGCACCATTAGGTCGTGTTCAACCAAGAAGGTTACGCATCTCCTTTCCCTAGTGTAGCGTTTCAGAAGCCTCGCCACGTGATAACGCTCCTCCACGTCAAGATAAGCGCTAGGCTCGTCTAGAACGTATATACTAGCATCCCTTGAGAGGGCCTCGGCTATAGCTACTTTC
>DQVM01000010.1 GCA_015661775.1 Candidatus Caldarchaeum subterraneum
CTATTCTTTTTCCCATTTGCTTAGCTTGTTCTAGCAGGTTTAGGTTTAGCTGGTTTTCCGGGCCTATTGGGGGGAAGGTGTATATAATTATGTCAGATTTCGTTATTGCTTCTATTGCTCTCTGATATGCCTTGTGTGATATTGGGGTGTATGGTTCTTCAGCCACAATCTCTATGTCAAGTCTATCCGCTATTAAGTAGTCTATGTCGTTTCTGTGGAGTATTCCAGTCTTTATGCTACAGCCCATCCTAGATAAGGTTCTGTAGGCCCTGGCACCTGTTCCAGCTCCCGCTATTACGAAAACACAAGCATTAACCCTGGAGCTTTTATTGACGACCTCCAACGAGTAGGTTAGCGTGTTGAAACGTACCCTATCTCCTATACCATATAGCTGCTCAACAGTATTGCCATCCACGAATTCTTCAGGGTTTTCATAGAAACGTACAGAGTTTCTCCAGACTATTACCAGCCTATCAGCAATCCTTAAAGCCAGCTCCACGTCATGCAGAGAAGCCACTACCGCTATGTTTCTCTCCTTAGCTATTTTCTTCAGGAGAAGTAGTATCTCAACCCTGTTCTTTGCGTCTAAATGGGTTGTAGGTTCGTCGAGTATTAAAGTGCTGGGTTCCTGAGCCAGTGCCCTAGCTATCATGACCTTCTGCTTCTCCCCGTCGCTTAGCTCTGAGAAAAGCCTATCGGCTAGGTAATCAGCCCCCACTATGCTTAGGGCGTCTTCAACAACTTCCCTATCATACTCTGTTAAGCGTCCAAAGATATCTGTGTAGGCGTATCTTCCCAGCGCAACTATATCTGATACACGCATCATACGTGGGTTTATCGGCTCTGTTAATACAACCCCAAGTTTCCTAGCCAGCGTCTTTCTGTTATAGCGTTTTAAATCTAAGCTGTCTAGGAGAACAGTTCCTCTTATAGGCTTAAGCAACCTAGCTAAGGTTTTGAGTAATGTAGACTTCCCAGACGCGTTAGGCCCAAGAACAGCGGTTAACTCTCCCCGCTTAATCCATATCTCAACACCGCTTAGGATTATCTTCATACCATATCCTACATCTAGGTTTTCTGTCCTAAGCATCATAACCCCCTCCCCCTTAGAAGCAGGGCAACGATTATTGGAACTCCGAAGATTGCAGTTACTGCACTTATAGGAAGCTCTATAGGAGATAGCGCAGTCCTAGCTACTATATCTGATAAAACCGCTATTATAGACCCTAAGAACGCTGAGAATGGTATTAGAAGACGGTTATCCGCCGTTTGTAGTATAAGCCTTGCTAAGTAGGGGACTGCAAGCCCTAAGAAGCCTATAGGCCCCGTTACAGTGGTTACGGCGGATGTTAAAAGAGCGGTTACACCTATAGCAGCTACCCTAACCAGCCTAACCCTAATCCCCATACTCTCGGCGTAACTATCGCTGAGCAGGAGAGCATTAAGAGGCTTAGCCAGCATAAAAGAAAAGATACAACCAGCTAGAACAGCTGTAGCCATGGGAGTTATCAAAGGCCATTTAGCCCCTGAGAAGCTCCCAAGTATCCAGAAGATAAAAATCCTCATCCTCTCTATATCCGCCAAGTACTGAAGTACGCTGGTTAAAGCAGAGGTTATGTAACCAATCATAAGGCCGATTATTAAAATGGTAGTTATTCTGCCGACTATAGATGAAAGGCTGACAATCAAGAGGGAAACAAAAACAGCCCCTAAAAAGCTTGCGAAGAAAAGCAAGTAAGGATCAAATGGTGAAGAGGCAAAACCGAAGGTTAACCCTAGGAATATACTTAGGGCAGCGAACAGGGAGGCTCCAGAAGATATCCCAAGTATATACGGATCAGCCAGGGGGTTTCTGAAAAACACTTGCAACACAATGCCAGCTACCGCCAATCCTGCACCGCCGAAAATAGCAACTAAGGTCCTAGTAAGCCTTATATCACGTATAATCTTAACCCACACACCATTCTCAACCTCGCCAAACCCAATCAAGACAGAAATTACGTCACCAAAGGGGATATACACGCTGCCAATAGATACTGAGAACAGTATAAGAAAAGGAAGTGACACTACCAAAGAAAAGAACATAATATACCTCCTAACCAACCCTGCAGCACCTCCAAAAGGCTATACATGCTATAGTTAACCTCCTCATAAGTAGGCTGTATATAGTGTTGGTTTTGTTTAGTATGTGCATATTGGTTGGATT
Organism: Candidatus Caldarchaeum subterraneum; assembly: GCA_015661775.1. Classification (GTDB taxonomy): domain Archaea; phylum Thermoproteota; class Nitrososphaeria_A; order Caldarchaeales; family Caldarchaeaceae; genus SZUA-1515. The sequence goes on from DQVM01000010.1 coordinate 2,207, forward strand.
ATCCATCCAATTTTATAAATTTTAACCTTTAACGAGAAAACACTCACTTCCTAAAGTAATGTCCTTACTAGTATGTTGATTGAGACAGTTAGTATAGCTGCTGCGATTATTGTTTTTATCATTCTTGCTTTTACGTGTTTACTTACCACGGCCCCTATCTGGCCTCCTATTAGCCCTGCAGCCGCTATAGTGGGTAGCAGCACCATGTTTAGCAGCCCGTATGATAGGAGCATGCTGAGGGCGAAGAATGAGGAGAAGAGAGCGATGAATTTGCTGGTTGCTGTTGCTATATGAGTGGGTATATCGGCGAGGTAGATTAAAGCCGGGGCCATTAGTATTCCCCCTCCTATTCCAAACATAGCAGCCACGAATCCCGCTACAGGGGGAATTACGAGGCTTCTATAGTTATTTTGGAAGAGAACCGAAGGGGATTTATACACCATCTCGTCGGCAGCATCGTTTCTGCGTTTTACTATCATGTAAGCTGAAATAAGGGCTAGAGATAAGCCAAACACCACCTTGAATAGCTGAACATCAAGCATGGTTAATACCCAAGACCCTACAAAAGCCCCGGGTAGAGTTAACATCCCCAGAATAACACCGTGCTTCAGGCTTAGCCTACCCTGCCTATGAAACACGAATGAAGCTGATACTGAGCTGGTTAAAACCATAACCAACCCTGTTCCAACCGCTTCAACGGGAGAAAAACCCAGTAAAACCAAAAGAGGAGTAAGTATAAACCCCCCACCAGCCCCTATCAAAGTTCCAAGCGTAGAAGACAGCAAAGCCAAAACAAACAAGAAGACAACCATAAAAACAGAGTCCAGCATCTCAGCATCAAAACCTTATGATAGGTCTATTTAATCGTAAATTAACGGAAAATAATTATTTCCTCTATGGGCCCGGCGGGACTTGAACCCGCGACCCCCGACTTAGAAGGCCGGTGCGCTATCCATTCTGCGCCACGGGCCCTTGTTGCGCAGTAGAGTTATCTTAGTTCAGGAGATTGTCTTTGGGAATATTTAAGCTATGTGGATTTCTCCAGAGGGAGGGATGTAGCGGTAATTGTCTTAAGAGGATTGGTTAATATTCCTTCGTATATGTTATTGTATGGTTGGTAGTCGCTATGGGCTGTGCTGCTTTGATTTCTAAGGACTTGGTGAAGGTATATCGTGGAGGTGTTGTTGCGTTGGATGGTTTAAGCGTTGAGGTTCCCGGAGGTTGTGTTTTTTCTCTGCTGGGCCGAAATGGAGCTGGGAAGACCACCTTTATCAAGATAGCCTCTACCCAGCTTTTGCCGACTTCAGGTTATGTTGAGGTTCTTGGGTTTGACGTTGTTGAAGAAGCCCGTGAGGTTAGGCGGCGTATAGCGTTGGTTCCGCAGGAGGGGAGGCCAGCTTACCTAAACACCCCCTACGAGCATGTTTTCCACTACCTCCTTACACGCGGGTATAGTATATTCGACGCCAAGAGAAGGACTTGGGAGATTCTGCAGGAGCTGGAGCTGACCGAGTATGCGCATAGAACATGCTCCCAGCTCTCAGGAGGGTTGAGGCAGAGAACCTTAGTAGCCATGGCGCTAGCCCCTGAGTCTGAGCTTCTATTCCTAGACGAACCCAGCATAGGACTAGACGCAGTTACGCGTATAAAGATATGGCAGACCATACGTTCCATAACAAAAGAAAACGGACAGACAGTTATCTTAACTACTCATTATATGGAGGAGGCTGAAGCCCTCTCCGATATCGTAGCTATAATAGAGAATGGTCATCTGATGAATGTTGGTACTGTTGATGCGATAAAGAAATCCTTAGGGTATGGTGTTTGTGTGGAGTTTTCGGGTGAGGGGCTTGAGTTGGATAAGCTGAAGGAGTATGGCCGTGTTGTGGTGGTGGGTGGTAGTGTGCGGGTTTTCACGGAGGAGCGTCTTGGGAGAGAGTTGCTTGAATGGGCTTTGGAGAACGGTAAACGCGCTGTTCTCCGCTTGGTTAACCTAGAGGATGCCTTCATAGCTTCTGTTGGGAAGGTGATTGAGGAATATGAGAGGAGAAGCGAGGAGATATGGTAGTCAAGCAGCCCTGTACGTGAAGGGAATATTATCAATAGCATGGTTCTACGGCTACGCCCAGTTCAAGAGGAACATATTCTGGTCGCTACACTACGTCATAGCGCCGCTAGCTTTCTTCTTCTTTATACACCTCTACGGCCGGGGAGCTGGAACTCCCTTCGCAGTAGCCGGGGGGTTTATAGCAGTAACCCTGGCGGCCAGCATATCTATGGAGACTGAAGCAGCTTTTAATAGAATAGTCCTGAAACTGCAGGATGTCTACGTAGCTTCTCCAGTGAGTCCTCTCACGTATGTGTTGGGCTTGGCTTTAGCTAACATGATATCAGCTATACCGGGTGTGGTTATATTCCTTGTTCTTGCCTCTCTTTTCCTGAGTATTGGCCTATTTTTTATGCTTACGCTGGCCGCCGTTACTACATCTATATGGCTGACCTTCTCATCTCTTGGATTTCTGCTCTCAACCCTCGCCAGGGATGTTAAGGATTTATGGACCTGGACTCCGATTATCTCGGCTGCCCTCTCGGTTCTTCCCCCTGTGTTCTATCCTCTGGAGCTTCTGCCCGGTTATCTAGGCTGGATAGTCTATGCTATCCCACCTGCCACCGCAGCTAGGGTTCTGCAAGGCTCCCTAGGTGCTGTGAGCCTAGGGTTTACTGAGGCCCTCTACCTGTGGGCGGCGTTGCTAATACAATCAAGCATATCAGTTGCGTTACTGCTTAGGAGTATAAGATGGAGGTTGAACTAAAGAAAAGAGGGAGAGCTACTATTGTTGTTTCTCTTTCTCCAGCTCTTTCTCAGCTACTGTCTCTACCTCCTTGGCCGTCTCGGATGCTTTCTTAAACCAATCCTCGGCCCGTTTAGCTATCACATCCTTCAGCCCCAAGCCCACCGCAAGACCTATACCCAAGGCTATGGCACCGGCTATCCCCCACGCTATAGCTGTTGCGAAGATGTTGAGTATAGTTACGTCTATCCTCATGGTCGATAATCCTATCAGTAGCACCACAAAGTAGAGCGTGAACCTGACTATTGTCGAGAGTATGGCGTGGTACTCTATATGGGCTTCTCTTCCCACCTGCGTTATAGCGTCGCCCACGAAGTCAGCAACTATGAAGCCTATCAGTAGTATAAACAACCCCGCTATGAAGCTGGGTAGGTATGTTACAACCGTGTTCATAAAGTTGCTCAGCACAGTTATCTCCAGCACGTTGACAGCAGCCAGTATAGCTATGAGATAGACGAACCACCGTACAATAAGGTCGAAGAAATGAACTAAACTGACCCCAGCCTTTTCAATAGCCCGGCCTACTGGAGTCCTGCGCAGGGCATCGTCAACCCCAGCCTTATCGAGAACCCGCGAAATTCCTTTCCCAAGCCCTCTACCTACCGCCCAGCCTATCACCAGAATAATAACAGCACCCGCCAGCCGGGGAGCAAATGAGATAAGCTCCTCTAACAATCCTTCATGAAACACCATGACAGAACCCTAGATATAGGGAGGCAAACCCAGTATATAAATAATCAAGTCGCTAACGTTAAAAACAACCAAACAACGAATAAAACCAAGCGGCGGTAGTCTAGCCTGGTAGGACGCCAGCCTGCCACGCTGGTGACCCCGGGTTCAAATCCCGGCCGCCGCATATTATATTGTGAAGGCTTGTTGGGGTGTTGGTGCTGTCGCCTCTGCCCCTGTTTCTCTTTCCGTCCATGTTGCTAGTTCTTGGCATGCTTGTTCTTCTCCGTGTATTGCGAATATTCTTCGGGCTGTCTCCAGGTTTCTTATATATTCGTGGAGTTGTCTTTTTCCTGCGTGGCCTGAGAACCTGAACTGCTCTACCCTGCATTTGGCTGTTTTCTCCTCTCCGTTTACCTGTAGTTTCCTCTCTTCCAGTAGCTGGGCTCCCGGTGTTCCGGGTAGTTGGAAGCTTACTAGGAATATAGCCGAGCTGGGGTCTTCTATTATTTTGTTGGCGTAGAAGAGGGCTGGCCCTCCTTTAAGCATGCCGGCCGGCGTTATGATAACCCCTGGCTCGGATAAAGCTGCTCTCCTCCCTCGTTTTCCTGTTACTATTCTTATCCGTTTGCTGGCTTTCTTAAGTAGGTGGTAGTTGTCTATGAACCTGTTATCCTCTAGGTATTTTTCCAGCGTTTTCCTAGCCATTCCATCCAGCCACACCGGTTGTTTAAACCCGTATGCGTGGAGTATGCAAAGTACCTCCTGCGCTCTGCCGACTGAAAAGGCTGGGACAAGCACGTTACCCCCGTTTTCCACAACCTCCTTACATGCTTCCACGAAGCTCCTCTCCAGCTCGGTTCTCTCAGGATGCTCTTCTAGGGCGTAGGTTGATTCTATTATCAGCGCATCAACATCACCTAAGCTGGTGTCAGCTCCGTCTAGCATCTTGCTCCTTATGGTGGTGAAGTCCCCTGTATATGCTATCGTCTTATCACCCTTAACTAGTATCTGGGCGCTTCCCGGTATGTGGCCGGCGTCTATAAACTCAATCTCCAAATCCTTCACGGTGAAGGGCTCCCGGTAGTATATCTCAGTGCATCGGTTTAGGGCTTCCCGCATCTCCTCATGTCCGAAGGGTAGGTAGTAGCCTGAGAGTTTGATGAAGTCGCTGAGCAGTATATCAGCTGTATCTTTGGTCATGCGGGTTGCGTATAGCCTCGGCTTGCGGCCGCTTATGTAGAGCATAGGGATGCTCCCCGAGTGGTCTAGGTGTGCGTGGGTCAGCAGGACGGCGTCTATCTTCCTCGGTTCAACATGCCCAGGGAACTCGGGGTGGTCGTTAAGCATGACACCGTAATCTAGCAGTACCCTAGTGTCCTTGTAGCTTACTACTATCGCTGACCTACCTACCTCTCTAGCTCCTCCCAGAAACTTTACCTCCAACTTATTCACTCCACCTCATTTTTAAGCGTGTGAACGTGATTCTGTTACCAAACATAATTATGGGTTTTATTAAAGATATATAAAGCTACAGTTCGACGACTCTTACGTTAAACTCTTTAGCAAGTACCTCGCCTAGTCCCTCAAGAAACCAGCTGGGAGGCTCTCCGCCGCTCTTGATAAGTATAACCGTTTCGAAGCCTAAGTTTCTTAGTTTCTTAAGGGTTTCACGGCTTATCTGGTTCAGATTATCTCTTATCAGGCTTTTTGGGTATGATAGCTGGGAGAAGGGGTATGTCCTCGATAGGGAAAGCGGTACTATGCCGAAGGGGGTGTAGTAGGTGAATACAGCTGCTTCACCGTAGTTCTCAAGTTTTCTAAGTCGTTGAAGCAATTTCTCAAGCTTCAACGTTATAACAAGCTTGTGGGGGATTAAGATTGCCGTCCTCCTCATCCCGAAGCAGGTTGGTGAACTGCTCATCACTTTCTCCAGCCTCTCAGCCCCCCGTCTAATCTCAGGCCTCCGGAGGCTTTCAGCAGAAAAGAGATACATCCCCCTCGGCTTGGTTAAAGGGGTATGGTTTGCCATTAGCTGCATTATCTTGTCATTACGTATTATGTTGCTGAAGGCCTGCATCAAGGCAGGATGGGCCCTTGCTCTTGATTCCAGCAGTTCAAAGAACCGGCCCTCGTGGATGTGCTGCTTTATCAACTCAACCTCCCTGAAGCATATGCTTAGGTTATGCATAGCTAGAAGCTTAACCCGTTCGTTTTTCTCCAGCTTCCTCAACTCCTCAGCAGTAGTTAATGAGCATACGCTACACTCACACGGTAGATAAGCCAGGTTCTCTAACTTCACAGTTCTACTACTCAGCATATACCTATCCGCCTTAGCGAACAGAACGTAGCTGGCTGAGTCAAAGGTGTCATACCCCAAGGCGACTGCAAAAGGGAAGAGCATCGGATGTCCAGCTCCGAAAAGATGTAAAGGCTTGTCAAGAGGAACATGCAACCGGGCGTTGAACATCATGTCCACAAGCTTACCGTATTGGTAACGTTCCATCAAGGGTGTGGGGCTTCCGAGGGAGAAGAGGTCGAAATCATACTTTAGAAGCTCCTTTATACACCTCTCTAGTAAATCATGGTATAACCCACCTTGTATAGGTGCTGTCCAGCAGGAGCGCCTCTCCTCTCCTAGGCTGTTGAATGTCTTGGCTATGTTATCAAGCGTAACCCTGACAGTCTCCTCAGCCTCCTGCCTACTCGTAAGGCCGGTAGGTTTATCCAGGGGAACAGCCACATCACTCCCTATCCTTTCCTGATAAACAGCTATCTCAACTGGGTTTATGTCTATATCCCCGTACTCCAGAACCTGAAACCCTCCAGAGTCGGTCATTACTATGCCGTCGAAGTTTATTATCCTGTGGACGCCTTTCTCAACACCCGCTTCTCCGAAGCGCCTGTAGATTATGTACGAGTTGGTTATCACCATGTTGCATCTGAAGCGTTTTTTCATCTCAGATGGCGGGATGATTTGGTTGTAGGGGCTTATCACGGGTATGAAGGCGGGGGTGTCTAGTCTTTTGCCTTTTATGTATACCCGCCCCACCCGTCCTAGAAGGTCTTTCTCCTTAACCTCGAAGACCAGCTTCAAGCCAATACTCTTACGTAGTTAGGTAGTTTAGAGTCTTTACAGCCCTGTTGAGGGGTTATGAAGGGTTGCCGTGAATCTGCCGGCCAGGTAGGGAGGGGGTGAGGTAGGGAAGCTACGCTTATGCTCTCTTTTGGCCATAGTAAGGGAAATTAATAACCCAGTAGTCTAAAAACCTTGAGCCCGGTCTTGGAAAGCTCCAGGAATACCGCCCTACGGCTCGAGGCCCTTAAGAAAGGGCATGGGAAAAGGAGGTATGAGAAGAAGATAGCGGAGGAGTATCTGGAGGCTATTTACGAGATTGCCGAGAAGAGGGAAAGGGTAAGGCCAATAGACATAGCTAAGGCACTTAACGTAGCCCCCAGTACCGTTAAAAAGGTTCTACTTCGCCTCTCCCGAGAAGGATACGTAATATACAAACCCTACACCCAGCTAACGCTGACTGAAAAAGGCAGGAACGCGGTCAACATGCTTAAACGTAGACACGACGCCCTAGCTAAGCTCCTAACCAACCTAGGCATGGACGGTATAAAAGCTGAGATAGAAGCAGAACGCATAGAGCATTCCCTATCAGAGGAGACAACCCACCTCTTCGAGAGGCTCGCTGAATTCTTGGAGAAAGACCAAGAAACAACCGAGAGAATCAAGAGGTACATCGCTTCTAAATATTAATAACGTGAGCTTATTAAATCCAGTTTACAAGAGTGCCCCAGCCTTGAGGAAGATACTTCTAACAAACGATGATGGAGTAGGTAAGTATGGGCTGTGGGTTCTTTATGAGGAGATCAAATCGCTTGGGGATGTTACTGTAGTTGCCCCTGAGTCGGCTAGAAGCTCAACAGGAATGAGCCTAACCTTCCACAAGGCTTTGAGAATAAAGAAGATTATGATAAGAGGCAAGGTGGCTTACGCAGTATCAGGAAACCCAGCGGATTGCATATCATTAGGTATATACAGGATACTAAACGGAAGAAAACCCGATTTAGTAGTCTCTGGAATAAACGAGGGGGATAACATATCTATACAGGCGGTCTACTCCAGCGGAACTGTAGCAGCTGCTGTTCACGCAGCTATAATGGGAATCCCCTCAATAGCCTTCTCGTTGCATATACCTGAAAACAATTGGGAGGAGAGGCGGGAGATTAAGCTAAGGATGGTAAAAGCAGCGGAGGTGGCTGGTAGAATAACTAAGTGGCTTATGGAGAAGGGCCTACCTGAGGGTGTGGATTATATTAACGTGAACTTCCCATATGAGATTGATAGAAAAACAGACATAGAGATAACAACATTATCTAAAGCCCGTTATAACGACTTTATCATAGAGCGTAGAGACCCTAGAGGCAAGCCTTACTATTGGCAGTGGGGTAAGCTTAAACCGGTTACAGAGTTCAAACCCGGCACTGATGCCTACGCCCTCTTCGTGGAGAAGAAAATATCAATATCACCTATGAGTTTAGATACCTCCGTTAAGGCTTCTGAGAATTTGTTGGAGGAGATTAGGAGGTTTATTAAATCTTAATAGATGAGATTTAGCATCTGTTCTTAAACAGTTGGGCGTGTAGGGTGTTTGGGATTGGGAACGTGGCTTAGGGTGTAAATGCTCATGGGACTTGGACTTAAGGAGAGGATAGAACTTATGAGGCAGGGGATTATACAGAGGTATATCGTGCCTATGCTGGAGATGCACGGTTACATGGTCTCGGAGTGGAAGCGGCCTATATCGCTTGAGGACATGATACTACGGGACGAGGGATGGATACCGCAGTACACCCAATTCACAACATGGGAAACCTACACAAGAACACCCCCACTCCACATATACTTCAACACCTTCGCTGGAGATGTATTCGAAAAAGCGTATAAGTTCTGCTTCGTAGAATTTCTAATCCCGTGGATTAACTATAAACTCCCACCTAATCTAATAGGCATGTTCACTAGACTTAACCTAAAGAACGGCGGTTACATCTGGAAAAACAAGATAATACTAGACCTGAGTAACTTAGAGGTAAGCGTGAGGGAGATAGAGAGGAACTACGATGATCTGGTCTTAAAGCTTGTTGAAAGCGGAATAATAAAAGATTAACTAATTCATACACCCATGAGTAACTCCATTAGAACCATGGTTAAGCCGCCCAGCAGAACCGTCGCCACTATCTTAGCGTTGAATCTTCTATGAACCTCCATCAGCAGGTCTCCAGCCCCTACATAAAGGAAAACCCCCGCCACGAAAGCTATCATCGGAGAGTACATATCCTCTGATAGTAGCAGTGATAACGCAGCCCCAACAGGGTACATAACCCCAGCCAGCAGCAGTATCAAGAAAACCTCCCTTCCGCTCCTATTCTCACTACGTAGCATATATGCCGAGGATACAGCCTGGGGTATCTCATGAGATATTACAGCTATGGTTACCAATACTCCAAGCAACGGATTTATTGCGTAAGCTATTGCTATGCCTATACCATCTATCACGTTATCACTAGCCATGCCTATAGCGGCGAACCTGCCTAGGCTATGGATTTCACACTCCTCCTCACCGCATGCGTGTAGCATAGTAAACTTCTCAACTAGATAAAAAACAAAGAAGCCAGCAGCCACGTATATCGAGTTAGCCTCTATGTTAGCTTCTGGAAGAAGCTCTAAGAAGGCTGCTGATATAACAATACCGGCTGAGAATGCTATAGCGTATCTCAAGTAACTTGGTGAGGATTGTTTTTTACTGAATACTAAACCAAGAGATAAGTCAATCACTAAGGGGAACAAGGCGAGAATTATAAAGAACATCTTAGCTTGCCCTACTGTCATTAGAGCTGAATTTAAACATATCCACTGGCTTTAGTCTGTCTCAATATTATTGCTGTGTTAGTCTCCTTAATCCCTTGTATGTTTCTTATCTCCTCTATGCATCTGTTTAGATCATGCATATCAGGGACTTCAATCATAGCTACTGCATCATACTCGCCCGTAACCTCGTATATCGTCTCTATACCCCTCACCTTTATCAGCTTGCTTATTACCTCATTTGACGGAGTGTTGGGGTCTATTGAGAGAAAAGTAAGCGCCTTTACGTGGTATCCTTTCTCAATCTCTATCGTAAACGCCTTAATAACGCCTCTATCAACTAGGTTTTTCACGCGCCGCCTTACGGCTGCTTCAGACATGTTAAGCATGTTACCTATGTCTATGAAGCTCTTTCTTGAATCCCGCTTCAGAATCTCTAGTATTGCTTTATCTTTTTCATCCAGCTCCATGTCCAACTACCTATAGTAAAATTTCAAGATTTATACAATCAAAGGCTCTATCAGGAGTCTGGAGGCTGATTGTTGGGATGTTCCTAGGTATTTGGAGAGCATGGGGGTTGTCATTTTTAGGCTGTTGGTGAATGCATTCTTCTCGGCTAGGAAGATGAGGACGCGTTCTTTGAAGGAGAGGAGCTGCATCTCTATTTTGAGTAGCTACTCAGCCTTCTAATAAACGTACATAACCCACGTTAAACACTCTTAGAAGTATGCCTAAAACCATAGTTAAGTATCCGTTAAATCTACATACATTACCATGGTTTTGTACGATGTTGTTATAGTGGGCGGTGGAGCTGCTGGGCTTACTGCTGCCCTCTACTCGGCCAGGCAGGGGCTTAAGACGCTTGTAGTAACCATGGATATAGGCGGTCAGGCTGTTCTCACACCTCATATAGAGAACTACCCCGGGGTAGGCGTTGTATCCGGCTTGGAGCTGGCCGAGAGGCTAAGGGAGCAGGCCGAGTCTTTCGGAGCCGAGTTCATATACGATAAAGCCGTTAAGATAGAGGATACCGGCGAGAATCTTCTTCTTATCCATACGCGGGGGTCGGGGGTTTATGAGGCGTTAGCTGTTATACTTGCTTTTGGAAAGACCCCCAGGCCTCTGGGGGTTCCGGGTGAGGAGCGGCTTGTTGGAAAAGGCGTCTCCTACTGCGCGGTGTGTGATGCTCCTCTCTTCAGGGGGAGGCGGGTTATAGTAGTCGGGGCAGGCGACCCTGCGGTTGAGGCTGCTTTGCTGCTCTGCAGATACGGCAACGCGGTATCTATAGTTCAGAGGGGTAGCTCGGTGGTGGCCAACGAGCAGCTCATAGGCGAGTGTGTGAAGAATAGGGTGGAGGTGATAACCAGCACGGTTGTTAAGGAGATTAAAGGCGAGGCCAAGGTGGAGGCTGTTGTCCTGCAGAACATCAAAACAGGGGAGGAGCAGGAGGTTAAGGTGGATGGTGTTTTTGTTGAGATGGGTTATGCCGCTCAGACCGACTGGGTTAAGGATTTGGTGGTGTTGAATAACAACGGGGAGATAGTTACGAATAAGCTGGCCGAAACATCACATCCGGGGATTTTCGCAGCGGGGGATGTAACAGATATGCCGTATAAGCAGTTTATAATCTCTGCAGGCGAGGGCGCTGTGGCTGCTTTATCCGCATATAACTACATAGCCCGTCTGCGTGGGAGGCCTGCTGTTAAAACCGATTGGAAAGCGTTGAAGAAGGAGGAGTCTGGTTTCAAGCTGGAGCTCTAAGGTGGTAGGGTCTCGTATTTTACTAACCCGTCGTTGGTGTAGAGCAGTATGTCAACGCCGTTCCCGCTCCCCGCATCCCTTGATATGGAGGAGCGGACAGCTTTGATGGCTAGGTTATACACCTCGTCGGGCCCTAGGTTTCTGCTGTATTCATTCTCTATCACGCCCACCGCTATCTCAGCCCCCGTCCCTACTACCGCGTAGTCGTCTTCTATCATGGAGCCTAGAGGGTCTAGGACTATGACATGCGGCCCTCCTTCGTCGAGGCCTCCAACTATTGTTTCGGTGAAGTATGGGAAGAACCTGCTGCTGAAGAGGTGCCAAGAGAGTAGCTTAGCTACCGTCTGGACGCTGGGCTCCCGGCCGTTCTCAATCCTGTACAAGTTAACCACCGCTGTTGTTTCTTTTATCAGGTTCTGCATATCCCCCACAACACCTGCGCATGCTGCTCCTATTCTCCTGGTTATTGGGAAGACTTTACGGGCTGCTTTGGAGATGACGAAGTATCCGTAGGCGAATCTCTTCTCCGACGCTAGTGCTACGCAGTCTTTTCCAACGATTCCTACTGTTGTAGCTCCGGGTAGGTAGATTTGCTGCGCCATATCTTGAATCACTGCTGTTTATTGCCTGTTTCTTCTTAAAATTCCTTTGCTACCTTCCGGGGGCTTCGTAGTCCTTCCTCAGGGGGGGTTTGTCTGACCAGAATTCGGGGAGTAGTAGGCGTGTTAGGTTTGGATGCTCCTTGAAGACTACCCCCAGCATCTCGTAGGTTTCCCTCTCGTGGTATTCTGCGCTGGGCCATATACCGCATAAGCTGGGCATCTCAGGGCTGCTCCTATCCAGCTTGACGCTGAGGTTGAGCACGCCTCCCCGCAGCTCCTCACGGGAGTAGGAGCCGACTTGGTAGACCACCTCTATCCTATCCTCCTTCTTAGCCAGCTTGATTAAATCCACACCAGTAACGGCCTTCACGTGGTCTATCCCGAAGTTATCCCGCAGATACCTAGCTACGTCAACTACCGCCGAAGCATCTACAACCAGCTTAGTAATCTTCTTAGCGTCAACCTTAACCTCCTTAACCGAATCCCCAAACCTCTGCTTAACAGCCTCTACAACACCAGCAAAGGGAGACTCTCCAGACATTACGTGGAAAGGAGGTAAGCCAACCATATAGAGGTATCAGACGTCATTATATAAAGAACCCTCAGCAGCCCCTCTGAAAACAAAAGAAAGCTTATGCCGTCTTGCCGTATAGTATCTTCTCCCGCAGCAGTAGTATTCCTTGGAAGAGGGTTTCAGGCCTCGGGGGGCAGCCTGGAACGTAAACGTCAACCGGGACTATGTCGTCTATTCCTTGGATAACGTTGTAGGAATCCTTGGCGTAAAGCCCTCCTGAGATGGCGCATGCCCCCATCGCTATCACCCACTTGGGTTCTGGCATCTGGTCGTAGATGAGCCTTAGGCGCTGGGCCATTTTCGTGGTTACCGTCCCCTCCACCACTATTACGTCTGACTGCCTTAGGGAGCCTGTAGCCGGGAGCCATCCGAACCTCTCCGGGTCGTATCTAGGTGAGTGGGTGGCAGCGAACTCCACGCTGCAGCAGGCTGTAGTTAGGTGAACCGGGAATAAACTGGCCATGCGGCCCCAGTTAACTAAATACCTCACGAGGACGAAGTTCCTGAACTTATAGAGGAAATAGTTAACGCCGTTTCCCGCCTGCTCCTTGTGAACCTTCTCAAGGCCGTATTGTCTTATCACCTTGCCGATGTTCTTCTTTGGAACAGGCGTCTCCTCCACCATGTCGATTATGTTCCGTGAGGTTGTGAAGTGGAGGCCGAAGAGCCCTGTCTTCACCCGGCTCTTATGCTGTGGTGAGCTTGATATGTATGGAAGCATAAACCCACCTGCTCTTACCTTTCCGCGGGTATAATTTAAGCTTACCACATAACCTCATCTAACGGGTATAGGTAGGCCGTGAACTAATATAAGGACGGAGTCGCATTATATAGTACGGTGGTTTGAAGCATAAGCGTCTGGTAGGGTGGCTGAAGGGGATATAAACCCTGTTGTGGCTGTTGCTATCTCGCTGTGGGCCGCCGGGTTTATTAAGATGTTCACGCAGTTTGAGAAGCTAGACATACTAGGGGACTCGTTCAACGATGAGCACGGCGCATTCGAGATTCTGGTCAGGAAATGAGATAACCATAGCCAGCGGCGGGGGGTGCTTTATCCAACGACTGTTCACGTGCCCTAGACCCCTAGGTCCGGGTAGAAGTAATCCTCCCTCACTCTCCTAGTTTTCTTATAGAGTAACGTTGTCAGTAGCCCTGTTATGAACCCGCCTACGTGGGCTGTGTATGCTATTGAGCTGAATGGGGTGGC